>JAUWKC010000108.1 GCA_030607345.1 Planctomycetota bacterium
AATTCAGGGAACAGCAGGTACTCTGGGCGCATCATAATGTATGGCCTGGTTAAATGGTTGCGAGAATAGTTATCTGGCAAGCTGCTGTCGGTGCTTTTTTTCCGAAGTCCGGCGTTGAGGCAGTAGAAAGGACAGCGTATGAACAGACAGGTGAGAAAAGGCTTTACGTTGATAGAGCTGTTGGTGGTAATTGCAATAATTGCCGTGTTGATGTCGATACTGATGCCTGCGCTGAATAAGGCCAAGGCGCAGGCGAAAGAGGCGATTTGCAAAAACAATCTGCATCAGTGGTCGCTTCTGTTCAAGATGTTTACGGATGATAACGACGGCAAGTTGATGGACCGTGATGGAGCGAACAACTGGCCAGAAGTGATGGTGGAGGCTTTTCCCGATGCTATCAATGAGAGTATGTTCTCGTGCCCCCTGGCGACAAAGACAGTTGCGCAGGGCGCTCGAAATCCCTATATAGCGTGGGGGCCTTATAACGATTTGATAGGGAGTTACGGGATAAACCTCTGGGTGTCAAACGAACCTGGCAATGCGATGCTGGACCCTGGTGTGCGGGGTTATTGGCGGAGTCCGAACATTCGCGGGGCGGAGTACGGGCTTTTGCTGATTGACTCTCAGCAGAGCAATATCCAGCCTTATCCGGAGGACGAGCCTCTGGAGTTTGAAGCCTGGGTTTGGAATCCCGGGCCACAAGATGAGATACGTCGTGCGTGTATCAAGCGGCATTCTCCGTACCACGTTAACGGACTATTCCTTGACTGCTCTACTACAAGGCTGACCATCAAGGAGATATGGAGGGTCAAATGGTACGTGGACTGGCCGATGAACGCACCCCTTCCGGATTGGCCGTACTGGATGTCTGACGTCCCGGACCCGTAGTGATACTTCGCGACGTTGCGGGTTTGTTTTTTCAATCCTTTATGAGCCGGATTTCGGTGACGGAGACGCCCCGAACCTGATTAGTGAGCTGCCATTGCAACTGAAGTACGCCGTCACTTGTAGCAGCCTGCGGTATGCCGTACGAAACCGGCGTTGAGTCGGTATTACCTCTTGAGGCGTGAATCAGGTAGCCATCGTCTGTCTTGCATGTAAATTGTGGACCGAATGGGCCGCGGTAGACAACGTTGATGTGATAGGCTGCATCGTGGTCGAGTTGCTCCCAGCGCATGAGCAGTGGGGCGCCGTATCGGCAGGTTGCGTGGGTCAGTTGAGAACCTCTGCGGTCGGAGCCGGGTTTATGGTCGAGCCACTCTATCGGTGAATGGACAAAGCCGGGGTCTTGCTGCCACGTTTGCTGTCTGACAAGGTGCGGTTGGGCTCCGACGACTCCGAGATTATCGTAAAAGCCGCCGGGGCCGGGGTCTTCGTAATTCAGTATCTTATCGATATCGGCAAGGGTCGTGACGGCGTCCAATTGTTTTTCAAGCCACTTTCGGTCGGCCAGTGAAAAATATATGTTATCCAGGACTTCATCAAGGTCGCCGAATTTGTCGGTAAGACCGAGAGACCGAAGTTCCTGCTTGAAAGCCGTCTTCGATTGGAATTCCGTGTCGATTTTTGCCAGCTCGGTACGTGCCTTTTTGACAGCGGCGGCAACTCCGCTCGTCTCAGCTCGCTTCAGAGTTTCATACGCGCGGCGCTGGCATCGCATTTCGGCATCGTATTTGCGCTTGACCTGAGCATCGAGCACTGCCTTGTAGAGGAAGAGTTCCAGCCGCCAGTTATTGCCGACGCCGCCCATATTCGCGGCGATTTTCTTCCAGAGTTTCAGCGCGGCCTCGGCACTTGTGTTATCCGCAAGATGTCCCGTCCAGTTTTGTTCGAGCAGCAGAAGTCCACGTGCAACGTCGCGAGAGGCGGCGTCGATTGTGGCATCTTTCGAGTCGGATGAATTGTCACGGTTCGGAGGTCCCTTGAAGTCATAAGCGAAAAAGACCCTGGCGTAATCATAGAGGACGTCGCTGACTTTGGCGGCGGGGTCCCAGCCCATAGCACTCCAGACGAACTTGTTGAGGTCGTTGTAGCAGCCAGTATGGTTGTAGGGCAGGAAGCCGACAGTGCCCCGGCGCGTTGCGTTGTGAATCTTTGCCATCATAGTTGGCATTGCGTAGATGCTGTGGTTGCGAGGCCAGATTTGCGCCCAGACACGGTCCCATTTGGGCACGGGGTACTGGCACCATCGAACGTGGCAGATTTCCGCATAATGACGGATTTTGTACTGCGAGGGCAAGTCGGCACGAATTTCGGGGATTGCCCTTTTTGTCCACGGCCCGTAAACCATTCCGTAGAGCCAAGCCGGCTGTTTGGTTTTGATATAATTGAAGATATAGTCGTCATAGTCGATGGCGTGGTCTTTCAGGCACTGATTCGAATACCACCACCTGGCGCCGGGGTGACTCTCGAGCACCAGTGGAATAACTCGCTCCATCTTCGGAAAGACTTGCTGGGGCGGCCTGGAGCCGCTTGCATCGCCGCCATAAGTGGTGAAATGGTCTATGCCGGTTAAATCGGTGTACAAGTTCCGGATGTCATTGTCAGTGAGCTTGTTGTGGTCGATTACGGCTTGGCATGATACTTTGACGAACAGGTCAATGCCGAGTTCTTCGAGAAAATCGTCAACATTATGCGGTTCCTTCGGCTCAAAGCCGTTGGTTCCGAACAGTACCAGGTCGCGTATATACTGCTGCTTTTGCGGGGCGTCATCCCAGTCAACAAAGCCGTCTTCACTTTGCGTTGACCTGATGATTTGCTGGGCGCGAATTGCACAGTCGGGGGCGCCGGCAAGCCGGACATCATCTGGCAGGCGAATGTAGTTCGGTGCCAGGTAGAGCAGGCGTATCAAACGGCCCGCGGCGAATAATGCGCCCCTGTCGTCGCGGCCAACAAGGTACACGGTGGGCGCCGGGCGGGCGGTTGTGTTAGTCCAGAGCGCATATCCCTCGGCTTTGGCCGGGATGGAGAGGGTAGCGGGCAATTTGTACGAAGTCGGCAAGGCGTCAACGGTGCCGAGGACAATTGCGGGAACGCTGCCCGAAGGCATTGAGCTGCTCAGGCTAAGCGCGGTTTGTGTACGTTTTTGAATCTCGAATTGCAGGAACTCGGCGGCTTGGGTGTGCCTGGCCACGCCGGGGGAATGAACTATGACGGCCTTAGATAGGTCGAGCTTTTGCCCTTGACTATGTGCCGAATTTGCGCACGCCGTACACAGCAGTATCGCCAGTACCGTCAGGCTGTTTTTTCGATTGGTTCTGCACATTTTGCGATTTGGAAAAGATGGTTTCATGATATACCTTTGCCCTGCCACCCATAGTTATTAAACGCCTGGTTACGCAACCAAGTCTTGTAATTGGCCTCTAATATCAAAATCTTCCCCAAATTGCAACGATTTGAAGTCTCTCTTGGAATCACCAGGAATAGTATCTGATTTGGTCCGGGGTCAGACCAACAAGTCCAGGTGCACAAGCGAGGTCGTCAGAATTGGTTTGTCCGCAGGCCTGCGTTTTCGTAATATTGACTTTTGTCAGGCCAAATTAAAGCCTTCGCAGTTTTGCTTTGTTGCGATGAAAGATGATAAAGGCCAATACAGCTCTTGATATGGGGCAGGTTTTTGCTCCGGGCGGTCTTATTTCGAGGTCGTTGCCCGCCTTCGAGGCCCGCCCGCAGCAGGTGGAGATGGCCTGCGCCGCGTGGCAGACCTTGACCAAGACTCGCCATCTGGCCGTCGAGGCCGGCACCGGCGTCGGCAAAAGCTTTGCTTATCTCGTCCCTGCCATAGTCCTTGCCCGCCGGCATGCCTGCAAGGTCCTGGTCAGCACCTTCACTATCGCCCTTCAGGAACAGCTAATCAACAAAGACATACCCTTTCTCGCCGAGGCCCTGCCGCAGAATTTCACAGCCGTCCTGGCCAAGGGCAGAGGAAATTATCTGTGCAAACGCAGACTCGAGTTTGTCCTGAGAAAACAAAGAGGACTCTTCAACGATGTCGCCGCCGAACTGGCGCTCATAAAATCCTGGGCCGATACGACAAGCGACGGCTCACTGAGCGACCTGCACTTTCTGCCCGGAAACCACGCCTGGGACAAGGTCAAAAGCGAGCACGGCAATTGTCGCGGGCGCAAGTGTCATCATTTCCACAACTGCTTCTACTGGCGGGCGAGAAGAAAACTGGAAACCGCCGATATAATTGTCGCAAATCACGCACTGTTATTCAGCGACCTTGTTCTGCGAGAGCAGGGTGTCTCGATACTGCCTGATTATCGTTACGTGATACTCGATGAAGCCCACAACGTCGAGCGCGTGGCTGAGCAGCATTTCGGCATAGACCTCAGCAATCGCAGAATCAAGTTCCTGCTCGATGGGCTGTATAATCCACAGACACACAGGGGTCTTCTGGCCTATACGGACTCTCAAAAAACAATTGAGCTGGTCCGCCGAACAGCTACCCTGGCCAGGACTTTCTTCAAACAAGTACGAATTTGGTACGAGCAAACCAAGAGTGAAACCAACGGAAGATGTTACAGGAATTTCGTCGATGACACCGTGTCAGGGCACCTGAAAAACCTCAGGTCCGAACTGGCCCGACTGGCAAAGCAGACAGAGGATATTGACGAAAAGTTCGAACTGCTCCGCTTCACCGACCGCTGCGAGGCATTGGTGCAGCAGTTGGAGGACTTTCTACTGCAGAAAAAACCCGACTCCGTTTACTGGGTCCAGCTCGACGGCGGTACAAACCCGACCGTTCGGCTTAAGAGCGCCCCGATAAACGTCGGGCCCGATGTCAAGAGGTGCCTTTTCGATAAATACCAATCCGTGATAATGACAAGCGCGACGTTGAGCACTGCCGCCGAAGGTGACAAAAGCGGTTTCAACTTTTTTACCTCACGCATCGGGCTGGACGACTTTGACGCCCTCCGGCTCGGTTCGCCATTCGACTACCAGAATCAGGTCACGGTCTATCTCGAGAAGGACCTGCCAAGCCCCAACGACGCAGATTTTGTCGACTCCGCCGCGGAGGCTATGAAAAAGTACATACTAAAGACCGCGGGAAGAGCCTTTGTGCTCTTTACCAGTTACGCAATGCTCGGAGAAATGGCGACAAAGCTTTCCAAGTGGCTGCTCGACAATGGCCTTGATTTGCTTCAGCAGGGTTCTACCGTCGACAGGACCACGCTCCTGAAACAGTTCAAAGGGCCGACAAGCAGCGTTCTGTTCGGCACCGACAGCTTTTGGCAGGGTATTGACGTGCCGGGCGAGGCGCTTTCCAATGTGATTATAGTGCGGCTTCCATTCGCCGTACCCGACCAGCCGCTGCTTCTCGGCCGGCTCGAACAGATAAGACAACGCGGCGGCAATCCTTTCCACGAGTATCAGTTGCCCTCGGCCGTCATCAAGTTCAAGCAGGGCTTCGGACGACTTATTCGCACCAAAACCGATACTGGAATCGTCGTGATTTTAGACAGCAGAATCGTCAAGAAAGCCTACGGCGCCGGATTCCTCGCCGCAATACCAAAATGTAAGGTCGAAATCGTGGCGACCGACAAATAAGAGCTGACCCGAAGTCCGGCCGGCAAATCCGCTGGATTATTATAAGCACGCACGTTTTTTCCTTTAGTAACCCTTATTTTTCAGTATAATTGTGTGGTTGCTCAGTAGGTCCGAAAAAACAAACTGCTATAGACATTTGTACACGATTGCCGATGTTTTAGATGGTAGTGGTATGAAGTTGGACAAGCGAAAACCTTCGGGCAGGGAAAAGGACGAGGCTTCTGTGAAGCTGCTTGAGCAGCTCAGGCAGAAGTTACATTCCGAGGATCCGTCGGTTCGCCGACTTGCGGCCTTTAAGCTCGCCTGGATGCAAGAGGACGGTCTGGACATATTAAAGGAGGCCCTGTTTGCTGATTTCACGCGGACAACCAGGATGGCAGCCGCCTACGGCCTGAGGAAAACGCAGGGCAGGATGAAGAAAAAGGCTTTCGAGGTCATTCAAGAGGGACTCAAGAGCCGCAACAACGCTACACGGCAGGCATGCAATCACGCACTGAGGCTGCTGAGAAAAAAACCCAGAGCGAAGGCCCCAATCCAAAAAAGAGGCAGAAAAAGCAAAATCGAAATACGCGAGATTACAAATAAAAGGCGGAGCACCGTCCCAAGAAAAAAATAGACCGCCCGATGCAATAACCAGAACTGACTGAAGATGCAGTTGCTCTGCGCGTATCTCGTAGCTCGTATCTGGATTCACGAATCACAATTCACGAATTTCAACCTGGTAGGAGGATAGCCGGCCTGTTTGACGTTGACGGCGGGACTCATCTGGCTTAAACTGCAAATGAATTAATTGAAGGCCCTGGTGTGAAAAAGAA
>JAUWKC010000316.1 GCA_030607345.1 Planctomycetota bacterium
AAAGACCCTTGCGATTGCGAATAAAGAGCCGCTTGTAATTGCCGGGGAGCTTCTGACCGATGCGGCCAGGAAAGGCGGCGCAATGATTTTGCCGGTTGACAGCGAACATTCGGCTGTTTTTCAGGCGATGCAGGCCGGCTCGCCGGACGAGGTCAAAAAGGTAATTCTGACCTCTTCGGGCGGGCCTTTCAGAAAGGCTGCGCCGGCAGAGATTGAAAACGCGACGCTGGAGCAGGCCCTTTCGCATCCTGTGTGGGATATGGGGCCTAAGATTACCATTGATTCGGCCACGATGATGAACAAGGCGCTCGAGATTATCGAGGCCCATTGGCTTTTTTCTCTGCCTGTGGACAAGATAGAGGTTCTGATTCATCCTGAGTCAATAGTCCATTCTCTGGTGGAGTTTGTAGATGGCTCGGTTATAGCTCAACTGGCTGAGCCTGATATGTGCCTGCCAATCCAGTATGCCTTGACTTATCCTGCA
Source organism: Planctomycetota bacterium (assembly GCA_030607345.1). The sequence goes on from JAUWKC010000316.1 coordinate 485, forward strand.
CGGCTGCGCGGTGTGGCCAGGAGCCTTCACCTTGACCAGATAGGCAAGTTGACATTTGAGAAGCCCGACCTGGAGGCCTTTCGAGCCCTTTGGCTTGGTTTTGAGGTTGCCCGAACAGGCGGGACTGCCGCGGCGGTTTTCAACGCCGCCAACGAGGCTGCCGTTCAGGAATTCTTGGCAGGCAGGGTCAAATTTGTTAATATAGTCGAGTTGATTGAACATTGTTTGAATAAACATAGCGTGAAAACGAAGGCTTCGCTCGAGGAACTTCTTGAAGCGGACGCCTGGGCCAGGACAGAGGTGACGCAACTGGCATACAGTGGTAGATGACTGGATTGCGGGCTGGATAGGCACTGGCAGCGCCGGTTACATTTGGAGAATTTTTGATGTCGGAACCTGATACTCACCCGAGTAAAGAGACGCTTGGCACAACAAATGCAGAACGCTCGCGGGGCAACTACTTTCGCGGGATTTTGCTGCTCGTTATTGTGATTGCGGCCGTTTACCTGATTGTCCGAAACCTCAGTGTCTTCGGCAATGTCCTGGTGGTTCTGCTTGGCTTTGGGGGGGTGATTATCGTTCATGAGTTCGGGCATTTCCTGGTTGCGAAGCTGTCCGACATAAAAGTGGAGGCGTTTTCAATCTTTATGCCGCCGACCCTGCTGGGTCTGCAGAGGACAGAAAAAGGTTTGCGTATTCGGATATTGCCGAAGTTTTTCCCCAAGCCGAAAAAGGACGAGGATGAACCGGATGAGGGGCCGCTGAGTTTCACAATCGGCAGCTCAGGCAGGGCGAGTGACACGGAGTACCGGATAGGTCTTATTCCGCTGGGCGGTTTTGTAAAGATGCTGGGCCAGGATGACGCCGGTACCGCCAAGACCACAGACGACCCTCGCTCCTATGCGAACAAGCCGGTGCGGACGCGAATGGCGGTTATATCAGCCGGTGTTGCTTTTAACGCCCTAAGCGCCGTTATGGCGTTTATGGTCGTTTTTCTTGTGGGCATAGAGCTGCCGCCGCCGATTGTCGGTGGCGTAATGGCTGGTTCGCCGGCAGCCGAGGCCGGACTAAAACCCGGAGACGAAGTAATTGAGATTGACGGCAAGAGCAAGAAGCTCGATTTCAGCAATGTCCTGCTGGGCGCAGCGCTTTCGGGACCGGGTCAAGAGGTCGAACTCAAAGTCAAGCGCGGAGACGAAATACTGGATTTTTCTATTCTGCCGAAAGAAATAGAGCCGGCAAGGGCCGGAATGCGACTTTTCGGGATTTATCAGCCTCAAACGCTGACCATTGCAAATGTTTCCGACCCAAATGTGCTGCGGGCGCAAACAGGTCTGCTGCCGGGCGACCGAGTCGTATCGGTTAATGACAAGAATGTTGAAGCCTATTGGGACATGGCGGAAATAATTGAGCAGGTGCATGAGCCTTCGGTGACGCTTCTGGTCAAGCGCACCGTTGAGTCGGGAAAGGCCGAGTTGGTGGACTGTAAGGTTCCGCTGGCCTGGCTTTTTTCCAAAGGTTATGAAGTTGCTTCAGAGGACGAGCTTTGCAATGTCGCTTCCATGGTACCTCGCTTACGGATAACTACGGTGCAGAAGTCTGTTTCCCTGAAGGACAGGTTTCTGAGCAAATTAGGTATCAGCAAAAAAACTTCTGACCCAAAGCCGCGACTGAAACGCGGCGATGTTATCCTGGCGGTGGGCGACGTTGAAAATCCAACTTATCAGGAGCTTCGCGAGCTCACTCAGCAACACGAAGACCAGGACCTGTCCATACAAGTCCTGCGTACTGAGGCCGACGGTACTGAGAAGGTTCTTACAGTTAGTGTCAAACCCAAACGCCCGCGCGGTGGGAAACGGCCAATTATAGGTATAGGGC
>JAUWKC010000183.1 GCA_030607345.1 Planctomycetota bacterium
CCGACATGCCGTCGCCCCTTCCGAAGGAACTGCGAGGCAAGGTGCTGCTCAAGTGTGGTGACAAAATAACTACTGACCATATTATGCCGGCTGGTCCTTTCCTGAAGCTTCGCTCCAATGTGCCCGAATACGCCAAGGTTGTCTTCAATTGCTTCAGTGAGCAGGGCGAACCCACGTTTGCAGAGCGGGCGCTCGAGTTAAAGCAGAAGGGTATTTCGGGGATAATCGTGGCCGGTCAAAGCTACGGCCAGGGCTCGTCGAGAGAGCACGCCGCACTGTGTCCGATGTATCTTGGCGTGCGAGTGGTTATCGCCGGAAGCATCGAACGAATCCACAGGGCCAATCTGATTAACTATTGTATCGTGCCCGTGGAATTTGACGACCCGGCTGATTACGACAGGATTGCTCAAAATGATGAGCTGCGGGTCGCCGGTTTGCTCGATGCCGTGGAAAACAGCGATAAGCTCAGGGTCGTCGAGAAAAACGGCAAGTATGAATTTGTCGGCAAGCTGGTATTGTCCCAAAGGGAAAGACAAATCCTGCTTTCGGCAGGGCTGTTAAATTTCATGCGCAAGAAAGCGGATGAGTGAAAAGATAGTGACCATTTTCGGCACGGGCAGGGCAAAGAGCGGCGACAGGGCTTATGAGCTTGCCGGAGAAGTTGGCCGGGTTTTAGCCCGGGCGGGTTTTACAATCGCCAACGGTGGTTACGCAGGGACGATGTTGGCAGCAGCTCAGGGAGCGGCCGCGGCCGGCGGGCAGACCATAGGTGTTACCTGCTCGGCTTTTGGGCGAGGTGGTCCGAACGAATTCATCAGTCGCGAAATTGCCACCGAATCTCTGGATGAAAGGCTGGACACACTAATAAAACTGGGCCTGGCCTATGTTGTTTTGCCCGGCGGAACGGGTACACTGCTGGAACTCGCGAAGGTGTGGGAATTGAAGAACAAAGGCTTTCTGGCCGGCGGTAAACCGATTATACTCGTGGGCGAATTCTGGAAGCCGCTGGTTGATTTGGTTGGCTCGGACGACCCGAAGAGCATCGGCAGTATCTACCAGGCCGATGGTCCGGAGCAGGTCAGAGATATTCTGATGGAGTGTATTTAGTTGTTGCGGTATTCTGCGCAGGCGATGCTATGAAACTGGTCACGTGCATTTTCGGGACTTTGCTGCTTTGGACGGTTGCCTCTGTGACATTCGGTTACGGGGCATCCGCCTCGGAGACGCTGCTGCGGGATGGCTTTTTGCTTAAAGGTGTCGAGGGCAGATTGGCTGCGGCCGACAGCAACGAGACCTTGCCCGGAGATACCGACAGGTGGTTCTTCGAGTTCGACTCGGCGGTAAGCGACGGACGCTCCCAACTCGAAGCCGGGGCAAGGCTGGAGGTCTTACCGTCTGCCGCACTCGAACAGATGGCCCTTGACGCGAAGCGGCGTTCAGACCCACGTTACAGATTATTTGCCCAAGTGACAAAATACAAGGGCAGCAATTACATATTTGCGACTTATTTCCTGCCGGTTCGTAAGGTTGTCGAGCCGCAGCCGCAAGTCATTGACGCTGAAAGTGATACATTGGACACCGCTAACGATGTGCTGCCGATGCCGGCCGAGTTGAGCGAGAAACTCGATGGCAGCAGAGTTATCCTTTCAGAAAGAGACGTGCAAAGGCCGGCAGTCCGCCTCGGCGGAAAGGCCAGGCGCGATTCTGTTCTGCCGGCCAGAGTGGGCTTCATTCAGGCTGCAGGTTGCAAAAAGTGCCGTCCCTGGGAAGAGTTTGGTTTTGTATTCGATGCCTTCGGCTGGAACCTGCCGGCGGCGTCGGTTAAGCTGCTGCCCTGTGAGGCGTTGGAGTCCGCCGCAGGGCGGAAGCGAGACGGGGCGAAACAGCTTGACCCGGTGCGGCTAAAGATATTCGGGCTTGTCACCGAGTATAAGGGTCGGCGGTATATGCTTCTGCGAAGAACAACGCCGGTTTACAGTTACGGCAATTTTGCGAGATAGGACAATAATTTGACGGACGCACTCGAGAACATTCTGATTTCGTATGAGCAGGACGACTTCGAGCAGAGATTAGGCAATTTGCGTCTGGCCATCATGAAACTTGCCAGATTTGCCGCTGGTGACGAGAGATACAAGCAGGTCAGGCAGGTCTTTCACGCCGTGGCGGAACGGAAAGATGAAGCGGTAGCTCAGTTCACTGAGAAATTCGACGGCGTCCGGCTCAGCCCCAGCGAGTTCCGGATAAGCGAGCAGGAGCTGGAGAAGGCCCACAAAGAGATTGACGCCAAGCTCTTGAGAACGCTTCGCAAGGCAATTAGCAATGTCAGAGAATACCAGGGCGAGATATTTATCGGCAATTATCCGGATTTATTTCGACACCCCGGCATAAGATATACGCCTATCAGGCGGGTGGGTATCTGTGTGCCCGGCGCTTCGGCGCCTTTGCCTTCAACGGTGATTATGACTGCCGTGCCTGCCCAGGTGGCCGGCGTCAAAGAGCTCGTGGTGGTTTCGCCGCCGAGATACAAAGGCACCATCCACGCGGGAATTCTGGCGGTATGCTTTGAGCTGGGAATCAAAGAGGTTTACAGAGTGGGCGGAGCCCAGGCGGTGGCCGCTCTGACTACCGGAACGAAAAATATCGGTCAAGTTGACAAGATTGTGGGACCAGGAAATCAATGGGTGCAGACAGCTAAGCGAGAAGCGTTTGGTTTGGTCGGTATAGACTCCATAGCCGGACCGAGTGAAGTGCTGATAATTGCGAATAACAAAGCTAACGCTGCGTGGGTGGCGGCGGACATGCTTAGCCAGGCTGAACATGACCCGGGCAGTGCAACTGTTTTTACAGATTCGAAAGAGCTCGCTGAGCAGGTCATTGACGAGTTGAAAAAAGCAGTTCAACTGTTGAGCAGGCGCCAAGCTGCAAGCAAGTGTTTGCAGGCGTTCAGCATAGTTGCTGTATTCAAAGGGTTTGACGATGTAATACGCGCTGCTAATGGTTTTGCCCCGGAACATTTGCAGATTCACTGCGGCGATGAAAGCAGAAGAATTGCCGAGCAGGTCGAGAACGCCGGTGCGATCTTTATTGGTGAATACAGCCCGGCGGCGGTTGGCGACTACTGGGCCGGGCCCAGCCATACGCTGCCGACGGGAACCAGCGCGCGGTTCTTTAGTGCCTTGAGCGCCAACGATTTTATAAAGTCCACGAGCATAATCGAATACGATAAAGCCGCCTTAGCCGGCGCCGCTGAGGACATTATTCGCTTGGCCGAGGTCGAAGGCCTCGATGCGCACGCACAGAGCATCAGAATACGCCGGCAGGGCCGAACAAAATAGAATGCCGCTGCAGGCGTCTCGGTGTTGTCTTAAGCAGGCGTATTCTTATGGCGCCTGCATCCTGATACCGACGAGCTTGTTGTCGGCGAGGTCGAAAGATGTCTTGAGTTCGCCGTACCGCAGGGTCTCTACAGGGCCTCTCGAAGCCGTGCTGGTGGTTTGCCCGTAGGCGGCGATGATTTCTTTCCGGCTGGCTCCCAGTCCGATGCCCTTTTGAGTTTTTTCGGCGCAGGTCTTTACTGTCATATCCTGCGGCTGCATCGGATACTTGTCGGACCAGCACTGAATCTCACGGACGCCGCCTTTGTATTCGAGCAGCAGAGAAATTCCGTGGCCTGAGAGATAGTACATAGCGATGCCGCCGGCCTGCATTTGGTCCGGCTGGCCCCATAGTTCGATGACCTGCTCTTTTGTCATACCAAAGGTGATTGGCCCGACCCCGACCAGCGGCACAATCTGCGCCGTCCCCTGCACTGTTGCCGTTGTTTCGGTGGGCGGTTCCTTGACGGGCTCTTGGTTTGCATTTCCGGTGACCGGCGTCTCAATGGCCGCATTGGGCTCCTGAGGCGTCTGGCCGGAATCTTTGTCGCAGCCGCTCAAACCAAACACCAGGGCGAACCCGCAGACAAACACGCTCAGACTTGTCACACTTTTTCCTGAAACCATCGAAGTTCTCCTTGAAAATCCTACGACACAATTCACGATTCACAATTCGCGAGATACAATTCACGAGTCACGAGTCACGAGATACTACCTTTGGCTATTAGACAACTTTCAGGCCTTTTGGTTCCGGCCTAATTTTTCCTTGAGCAGCTCTTCGGCCTTTGCCAGCGCATCGTCGATGTTTGCCGGGTTTTTTCCCCGGGCCTGTGCCATATGGCCCCTGCCGCCGCCGCCCCCTTCGATGAGCGGCGCAATCGCCTTGGCGATGTCACTGGAGTTTAGTCCCTTCTTAACCAGGTCATCGGTAAGACCAACCAGCAGCACTGCTCTTGACTCGGCCTCGAAAGCAAGAACAACCGCGGCTGATTTCGCCTTCTTCTTCAGCATATC
>JAUWKC010000006.1 GCA_030607345.1 Planctomycetota bacterium
TTTCATGAATTCTCATACCTTTTTCATACCTCTTTCTAAATTAAGTTAATCCTTCTGCAAGATAAATAAGTCAAATTATCCGGGATTACCCATACAACATTGTATATCCTTGCTCAGCTACGCCGCTAAGCCTAATTTCTAATAGAATATCAAACTTGTCATTAAAGTTCAAACCTTCCGGCTGATTAAGAAAATCTGATGGTCCGGCGGCCTCCGCAAGGTCTTATACTACCAAGACCTTGCTTTTTTGCACGGATTTGCGTGGGAGACCCGGGTGTGATGAAGGAGAGGATACCGAGAAGCTTTGTTCTATCAGCGGCGATTATTTTATCGGCACTCGACGTGCGGTTTTGGAATTCCTGTGCGGCTTCGGGTAAGGTCATGTCTTCATTGAATCCAGTTCGAATAAGGCCGTGGGCAGGAAGATAAAAATCGGCAGCCACGCCCACAATTCCACCCTGTTCAAGACGGCCTCCGTGGCGAGCATCTTCGAGATAAAAACCGTTATGAGACAGACACCCGTCAGCGCAAAACCGGCGGCAACGGCGGATTTCATAGCTTTGGGGTCGCGGCACACCAGGACCGGCAGGCATATCAGAAGCATCACCACGTTCATAATAGGCTCGGTGACACGAAAGTGCTTCTGGCTGAAAAGTTGAGCAAGGTCTCCGACCCTTGGGCCCTGGAGCTGAAGGGCCGTGAGTTGTGACCAGCTCAGCAGAGTCTTGTATTCGGATTTTCGCCTTATAACAATATCCTTGGGGCTTATGTCGCTGGGATACGAGTCAACCACGTGCTGCCGGTGGTCGGGACCCTTTTCGATAAACAGACCGTTGGTCAACTCCCAGCTTTGCGCGTGCGGGTTGTATTTCGCTTTATCGGCCGATATCATCCCCACAAGCTCCCAAACGGCCCATTCGGGGACCCAGCGTCGTATGAGGATAGTGGGCTTGTGAAGCGTTGCCGATTCGACGTCGAATTGCCTGGCAAAGAGCAGGGAACCTTTCGCATCGGTTACGCCCTCGACCGTGTAAGACTTCTGCCCTGCGACATCATCCTCGTCTCGAACGAGCTTATCACCCAAAGAGGGTATTATTAGCTCCTGGTCAATTACCAGCAGCGCCGTCAGCAACACGGAGAGAAAAACTATCGGTGCAATTACGCGTTTGAGACTCACCCCGGAGGCCATCATGGCTATGAATTCGTTGCATCGGACCATTTTTCCGAGTGAGAACACGGCCGCCAGCACCGTTATCATTCCGGCAAAGTCACGAAAGTACAGCGTGCTGTTCAATGCGTAGAAAAGAAACATATTCCTGATAACGGCAAGTGTGCCAAGGTCGGCTTCGGTGAATTCGTCGAGATTTACGAACAGGTCGATTATTATCCGCAGTCCGAGCAGTACGCAAAAGGCGATTGCGTAACCTATCAGGAAATTTTTCGTGGTATATTTATCAAGCGTTTTCATTGTACCTGATTTGATATCCTGCCTTTTCCGGTCAAGTCATCTCCTGTGCAACCTATAGTAAATAGCCACAGCCAGCAGCACCAGAACGCCGAATCCCGCCCACATCAGCGAAGTCCCCGAAATACTCTGAGCGCCGAGGTTCTTGGTAATATTTTTGCCCGCAAGAATGGCCACCACCAGCACCGCAGCCGGTATGCAGCTTACGCCAAAAGCACTGAGCAGATGTCCGCCCTTGAGGATAATGCCCAGTCCAATCCCAATCATAATCATCGGTATGCAGCCTACGCCGAACACCAGTCGGCTGTGCATTTCGGCCTCTATTTCAGCGAACGTCTTCCGTATTCGTCTATGCAGCCTGTTTTGCAGATAGCTGAGTGTGTCACCATGCGGCTCTACCAGAGAGACGGCCTGAGAAGCCAACCTCTTGGCTTGCAGGCCGCTTTCGGTCCTGAACTTATTCATTTGGGCCTCTACCTCGCCAGGGATAATCAGACCTCGGAGATGCATCCATCCCCAGGCAGGCTGCTCCGGTGCGCCTCGGCGCTGCCAGGTGGGGCTGTCAAGCTCCAGAGTCAAAGTCGGCGCCAACTCGTCTCCTTCGACGTTCAGAAATGCCCTTCTGCATCGCAAAGTACGTAAAGGCTGTCCGGTACGGACATCATACTCGTTGACTCGAACAGCTCCTGAAAGCTCGACCCTTGCTTCGGTCTTCTTCGATACGCTCACATCAGCAGCCTTGAATTCGACGAATTTCGCTCCGCTGTGGAGCCTGTAGAAATTCTCATCTCCGCCGGCTGTCTTCGAGGCAATGTCCTGGGCCAGCAGCTCTGCAAGCAACTGCCCATAGACCCGCCCGGCAAGTTTTGCAATGGGGTCAAACAGCATCAGGTCGACGTCTCGAATCTTCTTCATCTCGCTAAGCTTCTTGAATTTTATTCTGTCGCGGAGCAGCGAGCCGAATTCTGCCGTGAAGGACGATAGTCCCAGGGAATATGACCCTTCGGCATCCATCCGGTAAGTGTCTTCGGCGGTTATCTGCACCTCGTTGAATCTGCGGTGTGGATTGAACAATATGGTGGCGCCTCGGGCGGTGATGACCTCGTTTATAATCCCCCGGTCCATCTTGACGATGACTACACCGGCAAGCGTATTGCTCCGGGCGTCGACGCGGTCGGCATAAACGTATGTCAGGGACTTGTCATCAGCGGGCAACTGGTAATAGCCCTTTCGCTGGATGTTCCGGAAAACTATTTGTTTCGCATTGGCCTTGAACGACCGCTCCGCTCGGTGCACGAACACCGGCATTACGTGGAAACTGAGGATAAGACTTACGATTGCGACCATTATTGCCAGGGCCAGGCCCGGATAGACCAGCGTCAGCAGGCTTATGCCGCTCGCCTTGCCGGCATCAAGCTCATTGTCGCTGGCTAACCTGCCATAAACCAGCGAAGCAGCAAACAAGGCAGCTACAGGCAGCACAAAGGTCAGAGTAACGGGCACAAAATACCCCATAAGGTGAACCACCTGGCGTGGCCCTACGCCGTATTTCTGCACAGGCTGGAGAATAATACCCAGGCTCAGAATCAGCGTCAGCGCCAGACTGGCCAAAAGAAAGACCTTAAAGAGCTCACGAAAAACATACCTGTGCAACGTAAAAACCATATAGGCGGCTAATCCAATGTCAGACCTTTCGTTTATCTGCCTGTGTGAATCATTTTTCAATAGTAAGGGGCTTTTTGCAACAAAATTCTCCCTGACGTTTTGCAGCAGCCGGGCCCGACCATCACAGTAATGGTTATTTTCTCTTTACACTATAAACGGATAGCGCTTATAATAAATGCCCAGTTGGACTGTGGGGTCTACGGCGGCAGGTCCTGGTTGAGAGCCGCCTGGGAGTAGTCTATGAGCGTGAGCAAAATCGGTGTTCTGGTTTTTACTGCTGTCTTTGCGGTGTGTCTTATAGCGCCGGGGCTCGGCACGCGAGCCGATACAGTGGTCCTCAAGCAAGGCCAGAGGCTTACAGGCGATATCGTCTTTGAGAAAGAGTCCGTGCTGTATGTCGATGTCGGCGTAGATGTGCTGGCGATTCCAAAAGACAAAATACTCGAATATCACTACAGTTCAGATAAGCCAGAGCCACAGGCCGAGCGGGCTGACGCCAACGAGCGCACCACCGAGGCCGGGCAGTCAGAGCCGCCTGAGACGGCCCGGGGACAATTCTATCATACTGCCAGGCTGAACAAGAAAACCATCGAAGAGTGTGTGGAAACCTTCGCCGAAGCGGTTGTCAAGGTGGCCAGCCCGACCGGAATGGGCTCGGGCTTCTTTATCAACGAACAAGGCTGCCTGATAACCAATTATCACGTCATCGAAAAAGAGACAAGAATCGAAGTTACGGTCTTTCAGAAAGCGGAAGATGGATTTGAGAAAAAGAAATTTAAGAAGGTCAAGATAATTGCCATCAATCCTTTTGTTGACTTAGCGCTGCTGAAGGTTGAGGACTTGGGCGCGACAAAACTTACTTTTGTGTATCTCGGCGACATTAAGCGGACCACCGTAGGCGAGAAGGTATTCGCTATCGGAAACCCGCTCGGACTGGAACGAACCGTCACCGACGGCGTGATAAGCAGCAGAAACAGGGCGTTTCAGGGACTTGTGTATATCCAGACGAATGCCGACATCAATCCGGGCAATTCAGGCGGACCTTTGTTTAACCTTTCGGGCGAGGTAATCGGGGTTACGAATATGGGGTATATATTCTTCGGAGGACTCGGCTTTGCCGTACCGGTTAATTACGTCAAGCACTTCATAGAGAACCGCGACGCCTTTGCGTACGATAAGGACAGCCCCAATACCGGTTACAGGTATCTTCAGCCGGACCGAAGACGCAAAATGACGACGCCCGAATTCCTCAAGGCAAAACCGAAACAGAATTGAAAAGTTTTTGAGAAGGTTTAGAAATGCAAAAAACACGCATAACTTCTTCGGTACTTTTAGCTGCTGTTTTGTGTTGTTCGACGGGCGCCTTCACTTCCGCCCAGGCCGAGGTCCTGCCCGATACCGCCAAGTTTCTCCCCCCCGAAACGGTTGGCGTGTTCAACATCGATAATTTCAGCAAGCTGTACGAGCAGCTTCAGAAGACCGACTTATACAGGCTCTATAAGGACCCGGTGATGTCGCCTTTCGTGGAGGATTTCAAAAGCAAGGTGCTCGACAAGGTGCGTGAAAAGCGCAACAGAATCGCCGAGGTCATAGTCGATACGGGTATTCTTCCCGAGGGCAGGGTCGCTCTTGCTTTCGTCCTGAACCCGGAGGCAAAAGACAGCAAGCAGCCTGCCTTTCTTCTGGCAACTCAATGGGGCCAGAACACCGCGAAGATAAAAGAAGCGGTGGGCAAGATGGTCGAAAAAGCTGTCGAGGAGGGTTCCCATAAAAAAAGCGAAGACTTCCGAGACGTTACAATTGTGACGGTGATTGAGAAACCTTCGCAGTCGCCCGACGAAAGCAGCGGCAATCTGGAAAATGGCAACGCCGCGCCAACCACCACAGTTGAGCAACCGCCGAAGCAGGTGCATTACTGCTTTTACGATGACTGTCTTTTTGTCGCCGGTGACATCGATATCCTCAAATTCGCCGTCGCCCATATAGGCGGGGCCACAAGCCGGAACCTCGACTCCAGCGGAGACTACACGAACGCAATGAAAGCCGCAGGGGCTCATCACGACGCCGATTTGTATGTCAATATCAAGCAGATGGTCCAGGCCGGCATTGCTGCCGACAGCACCGGGAGAACCAAGGCAATGCTGTCCAACCTTGGCCTGGATAATGTTGATTCTCTGGCGTGGTCGCTCGGCGTCGGCAGGCTGCCCGGCAGCTCATTTAACGGCAAAGGACTTTTGAAAATCGAGGGCTCCAAAAAGGGTGTCTGCAAGATGCTCGATGCCGAATCCGCCGGCCTGAGAGTGCCAACATTTGTACCTGCATCCGCCTGCTCCACAATGTTTTTTAACCTGAACATCAAGACATTTTATGATGAACTGGCCAATATCCTCGCCAAGTTTTCTCCTCGGGCCGCATCGATAATGTATATGCCGCTTCTTCCACCCGGTCCGGACGGCCAGCCAGGTCTGCAACTGAAACAGGACGTCATCAACCACCTCGGCTCGCAAATCGTAGTCGCGCAAAGTATAAACAAGCCGTTTGCCGTCGGCTCAAAACCGACCGACACATATATCGCCCTGGCGGTTAATGACCGCAACGCTCTTGAGAAGTCCTTGTCACTTTTTCACGCTAAAATGATAGCGCCAAATAAGCCGGACGCCAGGCGTGAGCTTTTGGGCCATACCATATATTTGGTTGACCTCTCGGCGCTGCTGCCCGCTTTCCTGCCTGCCGGAAGGACGCCTATGCAAGGCCCCGGCGTCCAGCCTGCTGGGCAGATGCCTACTTTCGCTTTTACCGTCACCGACACCTACCTTCTTTTCGGAACCGAAGCTACGGTGGAAAAAGCTGTTCGTGCATTGAGCAGCAGCGAAGCTGAGTCCCTCGCTTCTGCGAAGTGGTTTACCGAGGCCAAGTCTGCTATCCCGGCGTCAGTGGGCCTGGCCAGCATCAAGAACGATGAGGTCTCGACTGAACTTTCCTGGTGGATGCTCAGGCAGCTCAAGAAGGACCAGCCCGGCAGTGACCAGCCAGGCAGCGGCTCGGTCAACGTAGGTATGAATTCCAGTTTTAACCTGGTGCTTTCACAGAGCGGCCTTGACTTGTTTGATTTTGGCCTGTTGCCTGAATTCGATGCGGTGCGTAAATATTTCGGTTTGTCAATGTTCTACGGTGTCAGCAGGCCGGACGGCTTCTTCTTCGAATTCAGGGACCTAAGCCGGCCTGAATGAATCCCGTAACCGCGTGATTTGGGACTGAGTCCGGCCAACATTATCAGTGTATGAACTTGTTGAGAGGATACGTGATTATTCCTGACGCGCCGGCTCGCTTCAGGGCAGGAACCAGCGTTCGTTCGACCTTCTTTTCGATAATCACCTCCACCGCCATGTAGTCGGAATCGGCAAGACTGGAAACGGTGGGGCTTTTTTCGGCAGGCAGAATCTTCAGTATAGAGTCGAGGTCCGCCCTCTTGACGTTCATTTTTAGTCCCACTCTGCTTCGAGCATTAATCGCGGCGTTGAGCAAGATTGAAATGCTTTCTATCTTCCGGTGCTTGAACTGGTCCTGCCAGGCCCGCTTATTCGCTATGAACCTCGTCGTGGAGGTGATTACAGTATCTATTACCCGCAGGTCGTTTGCGCGGAGCGAAGCACCGGTCTCCGTAAGCTCCACAATTGCATCGACCAGCCGGGCCTTAACCTCCGTAGCACCCCAGCTAAACTCCACCTTGACATCGATATTCTTCCGCTCAAAGTATTTCTTTGTGGCATTGACCAGCTCAGTTGCGACTATACCTCCGGCGAGGTCTGCCGGCTTGGTTACACCGGATTCCTGGGGCACAGCCAGCACCCACATTGCCGGCCTGGCCGTGGCCTTGCTGTAAGCCAGCTCGGCCACCTCCACGACATCCGATTCGTTCTCCATTATCCAGTCATAGCCTGTTATCCCGGCATCAAGAACACCGTCGGCCACATACCTGCTCATCTCCTGAGCACGCAGACAAATCGGCTGTATCTGCTCGTCATCTATCTGCGGCAGGTAACCTCGTTTCAAATCCGATACTTGAAGACCAGCCTGAGCGAAAAGCTCAATCGTGGCCTCCTGCAGGCTTCCCGCGGGAATGCCAAGTTTCAATACTTGCTTCGACATTCTGAATACTTCTTCCTTTTGCTAATGTTATTTTTTCTTTTTTGCTTCCTTTTTGGTTTTTTTCCTGGCCTGTTTTTTTGTTTTCGCGGGCGTCTTTCCCCTTTTTCTGGTTCGTCTGGCCTCGCTGGCGGTTCGCAAAAGAGCATAAAACCGGTATGCGTCCTCGGCCGAGACCTGCCTGGCCAGGAAACCCTTTATTTGCTGTTCGTCGGCGTCCGGATGAACCAGCTCGTCACTGCTGAGGTACTCTATCATCCTCCTTGTAAGAGGTATGGCGTGGGCCTGGAGCGATGTCAGCATACAGTAATCAATTGCAAAGTCGGTGACGACGTTTAGTTTCTCAAGAATCTGGCGTGCCGGCTTTTTGCCGGCTTTTTTCAGAGCCTTCAAACTAACGGCGTTGTATCTGTCGAATATGGAATACAAGAACCGGGTAAGCGTCGATGCCGTATCCCTGGTATCGGGGGTATCTTCGCCAAGGACATCTACTATCTCTTCGGTACGGGAGACACGCAGGTCATTCAAGCCGACAAAATAACCCTGACACCTTCTCATTGCCGCGTCCGCCGCCCGGCAGGTTATCTTCTCGCTGACGGTCCCGTAAATAATCGCATCAATCGGGTCATCATAAACAGGACATTCAGGCCTTGCGTATTTCCGCTTCAACGAGCCGTAGAACTTGCGAAGCTTCCGAGCGTATTCTCTGCTATCTTTCATAGACGCCCTTTTTGTGTCTTAATACTGCGATGGTCTTGTGCTCTTTCGCCGAGCACCTGTCAGACCTTGTCGACATCCGGGCCCGGTTCTTCCGGCTCGGCAAGCTCGCCGGCTACACGGTTTATCAACTCCATAGTCTCCAGCGTCTTCCTGAAGCTCTCATCCTGATGAAAATGCAAAACCGGACAGAACTTGGTGGCTCGCATTTTTCCGGCCAGCAGCGATTGTATCCGGCTTTTCGCGTGGGTTATCGCCGAAAACGTCAGCTTCTGAGCAGTAAGGCTCTTGTCTGTCTGCTTCGCTGCGTCCTGGTCCTGAACACGCGCCAAAATACTCAAATAAACGTCGGCATTGCGCAAATTAGGAGCGACATCAACTCGCGTGACGCTCACAAATCCCCGGATACGAGGGTCACCAAGATGATTGGCGATTGCGTCGCTGACCGCTTCCTTCACTACCCGAGCCACTTTTTGCTGTCGCCTTGTCGACATAGCAAATCACACCATCGTTTTGCGCCGCACATTTAACGGGCTTTGCGCGTACGCTAAAGAGTTCTCTGAACCTTGACTATTGTGTAGAACTCAAGCACGTCGTCTTCTTTGACGTCATCAAACTTGGCAAATTTTACACCGCACTCAAGCCCGGTCTTTACCTCGCGAACGTCGTCCTTGAAATGCTTCAGCGAGTCGACCTCCAAGGCGTTCCTGACCACAACATTGTCACGTATCAACCGCACATGTGCTTTGTTGGTTACAACCCCGCTGTTGACATAGCATCCGGCTATGGTTCCAACTTTTGAAACCTTGAAGGTCTTTCTGACCACTGCCCTGCCCAGAGTCTGCTCCTGCTCTTCCGGCTCAAGAAGCCCCGCCATGGACATTCGCAAATCATCTGTAATACGGTAGATAACATTGTAAAGTCGTATGTCAACGCCTCCTGTTTCGGCAATTTGTTCCACACGCTCGTCGGCGACAACGTTAAAGCCGATGACAATGGCGTTGGACGCCTCAGCCAGGACCACATCCCCTTCCGTGATTCCGCCCGGCGTTGCATGAAGTATTTTAAGCTTCACTTCGTCCGTGCTGAGTTCGGACAGGTACTTGGTAAGCACATCCACCGAGCCCTGTACGTCGGCCCGGATGATGAGGTTCAGCTCTTTTACCTTACCGGCCTCAATTTGGCTGAACAGGTTGTCAAGTGTTACCTGGGTGCGTTTGGCCAGAGAGCTTTCCCTCGAGCGGACCTGGTTCTCTTCGGCCGCCGCCTTGGCCCTGTTGATATCGTCCAGGCAGTAGAACCTGTCCCCTGCCTGCGGGACGTCGCCCAGGCCGGTGATTTCCACAGGTGTCGAACTCGTAGCGACTTTGACGCTCTTGCCCTGGCTGTTTCTCAAGGTCTTGATTCTGCCGTAAGCTGCGCCGGCTAACACTACGGCGCCTTTGCCAAGCCGACCCTCCTTAATTAGCAGCGTCGCCACCGGTCCTTTGGTCGCAGACATCCTGGCTTCTACGACCCATCCCGTCGCAGGAACTGTGTTGTCGGCCTTGAGTTCAAGTAATTCCGCAGCATAATCCAGATGCTCCAGTAAATCGTCTATTCCCTCACCGGTTACTGCGCTGGTCTTGACTACGTCTGTATTTCCTCCCCATTCAATCGGAGTCAAATCGTGTTCAGATAACTGCGAGTAAATACGGTTGAAGTCACAGCCCGGCAGGTCTATCTTGTTGAGAGCCACCAGAACCGGAACACCTGCCGCCTTGCTGTGCGCTATGGCCTCGACGGTCTGAGGCATTATGCCATCGTCAGCGGCAACAACCAATACAACAACGTCCGTCATATTGGCGCCCCTGGCGCGCATAGACGTAAAGGCTTCGTGTCCGGGCGTATCAAGGAAAGTTACCTTACTGTCATTCAAGCTAACCTGATAGGCGCCGATATGCTGGGTGATACCTCCGGCTTCGCCCTGGGTAACGTGCGTAGACCTAATCCTGTCCAACAAGCTGGTTTTGCCGTGGTCAACGTGACCCAGCATGGTAGCCACAACTGCTCTTTTGCTCAGACTCTTCCTCTGTCGCCGGTCAAACTCGTCATGAATCTGCTGCTCGATGCGTTCCTTCCGTTCGACTTGCAGCTCTCTGCCGAATTCAAGCGCAACGAGTTCGGCCACGTCGCTGCTGATGATTTGATTGGCGGAAGCCATTACGTTTTGCTGTATCAATTTACTGATAATCTCACCTGTCTTAACCGCCAAGGCGGCAGACAACGCTTTTACTGTTATAGGCTCGCTGACAAGGGCTTTCGTCGGCTTTGCGGACACCGCCACGCCAGCCCGCAATTTTGCGGCGATTCTCCGCGTCGGCCTCAGGCGCAAACCTTCGCCACCAGCCGCATCAAGCCGAGCCTGCCTTTCCTCAATGTCTCTCTGTCGCAACCTGCCGAACTTGAACTTCTTTGGGGCTCGTACCTGTTTGTCGTCTTGCCTGCGTCCGCGAGTTCTTTCTTTGTGGCGGCTTGCCGGCCCCACAACATCGCTCCCGACAGGCACCTGCAGCGCGTCCCCGTCCTGCTTGCTGTGTATCAGCGGTTCAGTCACGGGCTCGCTGCGTCTGGGCCTGGGCCGCCGCAACGGCTCCGGTTTCTCAACTCGCACTATCTCCGGACCTGTCAGTCGAGCCGGCGCCGGTTTTTCCAGAATAGGTCCGGCGGGCTTTATCGGCTCGGGCTCTTTCGGTGGCACTATTTTGGGAGGCGCCTTCGGCGGTTCGGGCTCAGCGACCTCAACTTCTGCCTCAGGCTTTATAGGCTTATCAGGCTCTTGCTTCTTTTTAGCCGTTGACTTCTTTATCTTCTCTACTTTTTTTTCTTCTGTCTTTTCCTGCTCTGCTTTTTCCTGCTCTGCTTTTTCCTGCTTTGCGTCTTTCGGCTCCTGCTCTTTTACCGCCTTTTTCTTCTTAGTCTTTATTCTTACTCTTTTGAGGTCAACCTTTTGCGTTGTCTCCACAGTGGTGACATTCTCGCTTTCACTGAACCACTCGCGGATTGTAGCCGCCAGGCCGGCGGATATCACCGACATATGGTTCTTCACATCCAGACCTTCAGCCTCGCACTTATTCACTATAGCAGAGCTTTTTACGCCCATCTCCCGGGCCAGGATGTAAACTCTTGTTGCAGCCATAAGCAAGTCAACTTTTCACAATAAGAATCCTCTTACAGAGCGTCGAGGCCGGATGTTCTATTGTTGGTCCTTGGCTATTTCGGCCTGTTGCTGCTCCAACAGGTCTTCGGCGTGCCTCTTGTTCGACTCAGCAGCCAGTTGCTTACCGTGTTCCGTTGCCGCCCCTGCCAGCTTTTTAGCCATATCCGGTTCAATATGCAGTTCGTTAATCAACGGTTCCGGTCCAACGTCTTCCAAATCGAGCACCGATATAACGCCGAGAGCTATAAGCTTGTCTATCAGCGTATCGTCGGCGCCCTGCACAGCTTTGACGCAGTTCGACAGCCTTTCTATGCCTTGGTTGTATTCGTCCGGTGTCAGTATATCGATGTCCCAGCCGGTCAGTCTGGCGGCCAGCCGAACATTCTGGCCATGCTTGCCGATAGCCAGGCTGAGCTGGTCCTCGTCCACGACCACCGTGGCCCTGCCCAGTTCAAAACACAAGGCAATTTCGCTTACCTTTGCCGGCATCAAGGCGTTGGTAATGAGCACCTGTGACGAATCGTTCCAGCGGACAATGTCTATTTTCTCGCCGCCCAGCTCATCGACAATATTTTTTATTCTGCTGCCGCGCACACCCACGCAGGCGCCAACAGCGTCCACCTTGTCGTCAAGCGAGACAACGGCCACCTTTGTTCTATAGCCCGCCTCGCGTGCCAGGACCCGAATCTCGATGACACCCTCGGCAATCTCAGGCACCTCCTGCTCGAACAGTCTTCTGATAAAATCAGGATGTGTGCGGGAAAGTATGATTCGTACCTGGCTCGAGACTTCCTTGACGTCGAGAATCAGGCATCGAATTCTTTCGACGGGCCGGTGGGTCTGGCCGGTTATCTGCTCGTTCTTCGGCATGAAAGCTTCAATCCTGTGGTCCAGGTCGACAATCAGCGAGCCGCTTTCATACCTGACAACCGTGCCGCTTATGATTTCGCCCTTTCGCTGGCTGAACTCACTGTAGATGCTGTCTCTTTCGTTGGCCCTTATCTTCTGAATCATTACCTGTTTGGCGGTCTGCGCCGGGATTCGCCCAAGCTGTCGTATGTCAATTTCTGCACCCTCCCTGAAAGCGGTGAACTTGCCGCTTTGGCGGTCGATTTGGACCGTGATGTCGCTGTCGAGGTCGCTAAAGTGCTTTCTTACAGCCGAGACCATAGCCTCCTCCAGGTCGGCAAATATCGACTCTCTGTCGATGTTTTTGTCACGCGAGATATTGTCCACGATTCTCAGTAGTTCCTGGCTCATTGTCTTTTCTCTTTCAACCTTTCCACGAGCAAAAAAAAGTGGAAACTATCCAAACAAGTTTCCACTTCGACGGCCCAAAACCGAACAGAGGTTATCTTTCAGCTCACCTCACATCGTCCGCCTCCTGCAAAGGTCCGCACCCTGGCAGACCCTGCAAACCGGAGCCCAAACCTCACTCGGCTCACATCGTCGAAGCAGAAACAACGTTTCCCAGGCCACCATTTCCGTACAAAAGCAGCCGTACAGAAGTTGTATCCTTCTACTCTGCACGGTTTGCTAATCCTGTTAAAGCCATTTTCAGCACCTTCAATTTATGCCTTGGCAGCCGTTAATCGTTATAGTCAAACCTCCTATACTAATCGTCAAGGTTGACGATAGCAATAACTTTTTTGCCAAATTCGCAGCTTTTCCGGCAAAAATCACGTCCCCTGACAGTTCTGATGGTCAATTTTGCCGCCGAGAGCAAAAGTCCGAAAAAAACCAGCCTTGGGCATCAAAAGGGTATTTTCCACGCTTGGCTGGCTGTCACGACGCTACTTCCATCACGCTGCCGCCATTCTTGTCAAGCCTTGAGGTGCGTGTCGGCCCCTGACATATCTCGTGCAATTTTGAAAAAAACCTGTAAACCCCTGTGCCGGTTCTTGCGTCATAAACGATGTAAACCTATCATCAACCGTGCTTGCGGGTCAAACACAGGCGAAAGTCTTCGCCGGAAAGAGGCTCGTATCTACCGGATACAAGCAAAGAAAGGAGCCACAGAAGCAAACAGTCAATGTCGGCAAATGTTGCGTGGGGGCGTTCACAGCTTGTATTTGCATCCTGCTCGGCAGTTTTGCCGTCGGGACCGGCAAGGCTCAACGGCCAGACGCTCAGGAGTCTGCCGAGCTGGACGCTGGAGGCATTCACGATGCTGCCCGCCAGGGTAATCTTGCCGAAGCCAAGGCCATACTGGCCGAAAATCCCCAGGCGGTACACGCCCGCAACAAATACGGCAGAACCGCCCTGCACGTCGCATTGGAAAAGGGCGATAAGAAGATGGTCAGGCTGCTTATCGCCAAAGGCGCCGATGTCAACGCCAAGGAGGATAATGTCATAGGCCTGGCGCCGCTGCATATAGCGGCCTTCCGGGATTTGCGCGAAATCACCAGGCATTTGTTGGCCGCCGGAGCGGAAGTTAACGCCACAGAAAAGACCGGCAAGACCCCTTTGCACGGGGCGGCCTGGCACGGACAGACCGAAATCGCCACGCTTCTGATTGCCGCAGGTGCAGACGTCAATGCCACGGACCATGCCGGCAAGACTGCTCTGGACTACGCGAAAGAAACTGGCCACGATGAAATTGTCGATTTGCTGCGCAGCCAAGGCGCGAAGAACCTCCGGCCCCTGGTGCTCGTAGACGTCAACGACCCGCAGGACCTTGCCAATGCAGCCCGACGTCTGTTCCGCGAAAATGTTACGGCGGTTACCCCGAAGGATGTTTCGCCGCTGGCGGCAGACTTGTGCAAACCCTATAAATTCTACAATGTGACGGTTCACAAAGAACGTTACATTGCCGGGTTTGGTCCTGACAGGACCTACCTGATGGCCTGCGGCGAACAGGCATTCAAGCTGGCCGAGCCGAAGGAAGTGGCAGGCTTCTTTGCTACCGTTAAGAAGCCCGTGGAAACTGAGTTCGAGGCCTTCAAAAAAACGCTCGTTTTCGCCGAGCTTATAGACAGAACCGTTCGGACGCATATGCCTAAAAGAAAAAGCCTTATTGAGCAGTTCGCTGAGCAAGGCGTTGAAGATTGGCAACTCGTTATTTCCGGCACTGATGCCGGCTGGATTGTATCGGTCACCCTGGTGAGATGCACACGCCCGGAAAATGAAAACAGTTGGCGCTACGATTTGAAGCTCGACAAGGACGGGGCATTTTCAATCGCGGCAGAAAAATTTGTTTATCAGTATGCTGCGCTCCGATAGAAAAGCCAGCGGGCCTTAGACTGCAGCATCAGTCCCGAAGCGGCGCCAGGTGCAGGGTGAGCTTGCCCTGCTCGATGCTTACCTTTTCTATCCGCACTTCGATATCAGCGGTCCCCAGAATAGGCCTGACCTCAAATACAGGCTCGAATGGCTCGTCGTTCAGCAGTGAAGCTGCAATTTCCGCTCGAATATCCTGCCTGTCAATGGACATCAGCTCGATTTGTTGTTTGTACATCCTCCTGGCGGCTATTTTTGCGATGGGCGTCAAATTCACGGCGCCGACCTTCACTTTCACAATTTCCAGGTTCAAAAGTCCCTCTTCGTTAAGGCTGGGCCTGACACCAATTGTGACAACAAACTCCACGTTCTCGAGCGTGACCGTTCCCATTACTACAATATTTTCAGGCACAAAAAGCACCAGCGGCGCCGAAAAACTTGCCCCGCCGGTCTCCTTGGGCCAATCCGAATGGGCTATAATGTTGTTGATGCCTTCTGCGCTTACGGTAAGGTCAAAAGGCTGGCCCCGCTGGACCCGGTTGTGAAGCTCCGGCAGCAATACGTGCGTCAGGTATTTGCTCTGCCGTCCGTCGCCGAGCGCTTGCAGCGGTTTGTACGCCGCCGGCTTATACAGCAGCAAAGCCAACACTACCGCCGCGACAGCCAGGTCGAACAAAAGCCAGTAGAGCTTCTTAATTCTCTTTTTCTTGCCTGCTTCTGGTTTACTCTTTTTCATTGGTCCAGTTTTTGATTTCTGTCTTGCTGCCGAATACATCGTCGATTATAGTGATAACCGAAGATGCTGAAAGTCTTTTCGCAGGTCAATTGTTGCGTGCCAATAGAAA
>JAUWKC010000086.1 GCA_030607345.1 Planctomycetota bacterium
CCCCTGACAAGCTTCGGTATCGGACCGCTGTGGAAACGGCTTTTGTTAACTGAACTCGGCCGTGAGGCCGCCACGCTGGTTTTAATACTAACGGGCTCCTGGCTGATAGGCCGAGACCGCACGCAGAGGTTCTCGTTCTTTTTGATTATCTTTGCCGTCTGGGATATTTTCTACTATGTGTGGCTGAAAATCCTTATCGGCTGGCCCTGCTCAATTATGGAGTGGGATATATTGTTCCTGATACCGGTTGCCTGGGCCTCGCCGGTACTGGCTCCGGTCCTTGTTTCAGCGGCCCTGATTGTGTTCGCTATAATCATCCTCTACCGCAATACGACCCGGCGAGCTCTGAAAGCGGGGGTTCTGGATTGGCTCGGCTTTTTCCTGGCCGGGCTTGTTATAGTTCTGGCTTTTTGTATCGCCGGTTCGCACGCAACACAGCCCGATTATCAGGCACACTTCCACTGGCTGTTATTTGGCCCCGGCTACCTGGCCGCCATCATCTTGTTTGTAAGATGCTCTCTCAAATCCAGAGTCCCGCGCCTACTTTGAGAATCGACCATCGAATGACTCACCAGGCGCCGCTTCAACCGGCGACGTCTTGTTAATAATCAACTGTCAAGCCTCGAAGCAGGTGCCCGATTCTGTGCGTCGGCCCTATCTTCTGTTGTTGGGTCTTCCGGCGGGCCTGTTTGTCCTCGGGCCCGCTGTTCGCTGGTCGTTTGCGGTTTTGCGCTGCGCGAACGCATCAAATTTGCCGAAAATCATCTTGCCTGCCGAGGTCTGTAGAGAGCTGGTCACACTAAGGATGATGTCTCGGCCAATCTTGTCCCTGCCGCCCTCGACGACCACCATCGTGCCGTCGGGCATATACCCGATGCCCTGCTCGGCCTCTTCGCCGGGCTTGATAATCTTGACCTGCATCGTTTCGCCGGGCAGCGCAGCAACCTTGAGGCAATTGGCCAGGTCGTTGATATTCAGGACGTCAACCGAACGGACCTGGGCGACCTTGCTGAGGTTGTAATCGGTCGTCGCCAGTCGGCCATTGCACTGCTTTGTAAAGAGCACAAGTTTCTGGTCGACTCCTTTTAGCGCCTCAACTTCAGGAATAGGCGTATCATCAATTTCCACGTCAATAACAGAACTTGCCTGCATTTTATTGAGTATATCAAGTCCTCGTCTGCCGCGGTTGCGTTTGAGCTTGTCCGCGGAGTCAGCTATCAACTGCAGCTCATTCAGAACAAAACGCGGGACAATCAGCGGCGCGTCAAACAGCTTGCTTTGACAAAGGTCCACAATCCTTCCATCGATAATCACGGACGTGTCCAGAATTAAAGGTCTGGCGCCTTTGGTCTGCTTGGTGAACTCGACGTAAGGAATCACAAAACGCACGTCGTCTTTCGTGCGCATCACGATGCTGATGACCAGGTAGCAGATACATATTCCCAGCATCCATTTAATCGCCGTTACTGCTGCGGGGATTAAATCGATTTTATAGCCGCCTATTATCACGTCTACAATTGGCGCTAGTGCGCTGCTGATAAGCAGGCCCACAAGCAACCCAAAGAAAACACCTGCCAGGGACCTCAGCTTTTTCTTGGGGGTAAGCAAATCAAGCAGAAAAACAAAGAACGCCATACCCAATCCGCTCCACACAATTGCCCAGAAGCTGTCTGAGTTCTCCTCCTTCGAAATCTCCTTGCCGCCGGCATTGAAAAGAAGGACCGCTATAACAACAACTACAAAAATCATCCTGAAGAGCCAAAGTAACATAATTACGAACCTCCCGAAAAATATGATAAAGATTCTTATTAACCACCTGCAATAAGATGTTCTGCCATAAATAACTCTCAATAAGCAATCGGCAATCGGGCCAACTGCGATAAAACATTATACGGCAAAAACCGCCTGATACAAGAACTCTCTGATTGTTACGATATCGACAAGCCGGGTTCGGGACCCGGTCTAAATGCCGTGTTTTATCGACTTTGACGCGGCATATTGTTTCAGGCAGGAACCTGGCCGAAAAGCATAATATTTCCCAACTTTATTCTTGACGGGCAAAGCGAAATCGGTTCTATTCGTTTGTGATGTTAGGCAAGGAGAAAATAACAGGGCCTAACAGCTTGTGAGTCAAAGAGTTGGGGTTTTTATGGGACGGTAAAAAGGGAGTTTATCTACTATCACTTTTGGAAAGGATTGAGTAATGCAAGCCCTTAAAATTTCCGGTTTTTTTCTTTTGTGCGCCTCTATGGTGCTCACGGGCTGTGTGGGCGAGCAGCAGTACAACGACCTGAAATTCCAGAACGCAGCACAAGCCGAGCACATAACCAAACTGACCTCTGACCTGGCGGTCGCCACGCAGCAGCTTAAAACCTTACAGAGACAGCTTGACGATGCCAGGAAACTCGGCGGCATCGACAAGCAGAAGCTGCAGAAGGAAGTTGCTCTGCTGGAGCAGGCCCTGCGAGAGAAAAATGCTCTGGTCGCCAGGATGCAGGAGCAACTGCTGGGAGGGTCCCAACTGCCGGTGGAATTGAGCACCATGCTCGAGGATTTCGCCAGGCAGCACGATATGGTGACCTATGATTCTGCCAGCGGGATAGTGAAGTTCAAGAGCGACCTGCTGTTTGAGAAGGGAAGCGACGAAGTGAAACCGGGTGCGGTCGAAGCAGTCGAGGTGCTCTGTGGGATTCTCAATTCAAAAGAGGGCGGCGATTTCGACGTTATCATCGCCGGGCACACCGACGATATTCCCATCAGCAGAGCTGCCACACGAGCAAAGCACCCGACCAATTGGCATCTTTCCGCTCATAGGGCGATTTCCGTCTTGAAGGTGATGGCCAATAATAAGGTCGCACCGACGCGGCTGAGCGCACGCGGTTTCGGTGAATATCGGCCGGTCGCACCGAATAAGGCAAACAAAGGCGGCAATCCACAAAACAGAAGAGTGGAGATTTATATAGTGCCCAGGGGTATGTAGGGGCGGTCGGCTTTGGGATATGCAGCCGGGAACCCGAAAACACGCAGCATAATGGCAGAACGCACGCTAATAATCATCAAGCCTGACGGTATACAAAGGCGCCTCGCTGGGGAAGTAATCGGTCGCTTTGAGAAAAAGGGCTTGAAGCTTGTCGCAGCCAGGTTTATGCAGATATCCGAAGATTTGGCCGGGCGGCTCTACGCCGTTCATAAGGGAAAGCCTTTCTACAAAGGTTTGGTAAAGTACCTCTGTAGTGCTCCCGTGCTGGTGATGGTCTGGCAAGCCGACGGTGTTATAAAAATGGTACGCAAGATGATGGGGGCGACGTTCGGCTATGATGCGGAACCGGGGACGATTCGGGGCGATTTTAGCTGCTCCACGGGATACAACGTGGTCCACGGCTCCGATGGCGCTGAATCGGCTCAGAAGGAAATCGCGTTGTTCTTCACGCCAGAAGAAATCATTGACTACGAATCCAGCGACCCAGGACACACCGTTGGCTAAACACAAGGTCGCCGGTCCTTCTCGGACAACCTGTTATCATTGCTCCGACGGCCTGTTATCAAAATCAAACAACACCGCCTCGGCTGGAACCATATCCGGACTGTGGCTCAAAGCAGAACTCGGAATGAGCTGCCTTCCTTGGCCGGACCATTGCCAGTAAAGACGCAAAAGCGCCTTTCCATCACCTGTGAAAAACTCCAGTTTGATAGGTCCTTTCTTACCCTTGGTCATACTGACTTTACCGGTACGAGGCCCACCTTCTCCAAGACCGTCGATAACAACCGTATTTCCGACAGTAAGGCGAAGACCGTCCCTTGCCTCGGCCGTGAACGTCACCTCACCCGTCGTCGGGCCTTCAATGAATCCGCTCCATCGGGCGGACCAGTCATTACCGCGGTCGTCGCCCCACTCATGATTAACGGTGCTCAGGATATCTATCATCCCTTCTTCTGGCTCGGCAAAACCCGAGCTATTATAATACGTCCCTACCAGTCCGGCGTCGGATTCTAAGCTTTTGCGCTTACGTATTTGCTCAAGGTATCTTTTCAGATCTCTGATGCCGGCCAGCGGCTTATCTATCTCGTCAAGATTGGCGCCCCTGTTGGTCCGAATAGCCTGATACTTGTCGACGCTCAACTGCATGCGAATACTCTGGTACAAGGCCTCTGCCAACTCAAAAACCCTTGCCCGCAATTCAGTCGCGACGGGCTCGGTCGTGGCTTTATCAAGTATTGCCTGTGCCTGTTTGAGCGCCTCGGCAGAGGCGGCAGAGCCGGCGGTCCTCAAAAGGGCCTTGGCCTGCTTCTCGAGCCCTGTCTCATACATCAGTCTTTGTTTGATATAAGCATCGTAATACGCCCGATACAGCCCCTGCTGGAATCGCCAGTTAAGCTTCTCTTGGGGCGTCGCATTCTTTTCCATCTCCTGGAACAGCTTCAGCACAGCATAAGAGTTTTCATTTTCCAGCGTCTTGCCTTCCCAGTTCTTTTCAAGACCCAACAGCCCCTGGGTGAATTTCTCCTCATACCTGCCGCTTATAAAATACCTGCTGTACTCTCGCAGGATATCCTCGACCTTCATTTCCGGGTCCCAGCCCAGACAGCTCCACACAATCTTGTTCAAATCATCATTACAGCCTTCACTGTAGGTTATATACCCCATGGCATATTGCTGCAGGTCGCGGAATATCCTGGCATAAGCTCGCGGCCTCGGATTTATAGGCTCACGCCCCAGAGTGCTGCGATACGCGTTGTCCCAGTTCGGAACCTCATACTGACTGCTGCGGCAGTGCGTAATATCGGGATAACGCCGAATCGGATACTTATCCGGTATTAACCTCCTCAGTTCCGGCAGGCTCATCTTGATTTGTGGTCCGAACACCACACCATCCAGCCAGTCAGGCTGCTCTTTCTGCATTATTTCGATAAAGGCCGGCATCCAGCCCCGGCGGCGGCTTCTCCAGTCAAAGCCCTGCGGTGATAGCCACATCTGGGCGTTGGGATGATACTTGTTAAGATTCTTCTTCTGCTTCTCCATAAAAGGCAGCAATACAGCCGGATGCGTATCACCCGGGTCGCCGCCCGGTACAAATATCACATCAATCTTCGGAAGACTGCTGAAAATCTCACCCCATTCTTCGAGTGCCGCCTTGACAGTCTTAGCGTCCTCATAATCGTCGTCGAGCGCCGGGTACCAAATCCAGACGTCAAGACCGTAATCCGCCGCTAATTGAGACATATCCACCATCATCTCCAATTTAGGTTTTGGCAAATGCGGACTGTCGTCGTCGTCATCACTCCTCGGCGGAATCAGCTCCAGCGCATTCATCCCGAAGACCACCATATCGCGGTAGTACTGCTCCCATATCTCGATTGTCCAGGCGTCATACGAATTCGTCTTGGGCCTGTAACCAAGCTGATGGCCCCGCAGCGAATACCTCGGCGCCGTCGCCAGCTTTGTATCACTGGCAAGTCCAACCTTATCCCTGCTCATCTCCAGCAGACGAAGCAGCCTGCCGACAGCGAACAACGTCCCTCTGTAGTCGTGACCCGCCGCACAAATCGTCGTCGCCTGCCGCTTCGATGTATCAATCCAGAGCGCGTATGCGTCGGCCTTCGATGGAACCTCAAGACCAGCCGGGGGCCGATACGACTTCTTAGCCAGTTCACGGGCTGTGCCAACCAGGATGGCGACCTTGTCTGCCGTCGGCATCTTCGAGACCACGTCAAGGCCTATTCTTGTTCGCTTCTCGATTTCGTCTCTCAGCATATCCGCTGCGTTGGCCTCTATCTTGTTTCGCTGGTTCAGCACCACAACCTTTGCACCCGAAAGGTCGATTTTCTGTGCCGCCAAGGCCGTCGCTGGGAATATAACCGCCGCTGCCAGTGATAAAACCCACGTCTTACACATAATGCGTCTCCTGATTAAGCCGATTTACCTGTTCTCGGACAAATCCTCATAAGGATAACGTATCGGAAGCTGGTTTTTATGCAAGAATAAAAATCGTGAATCGAGCTGCGAGATACGAGTTCAGCCGGTTTTGCCCGCAGCAGTCAAAGTTCCGGCACGAGCCGCCGGCTCGTCAGGTTCTCTGTCTTCACGACGTAACCAGCCGGGACGTCCGCCTGGTACAGGATTCGGTCTGCTTGGGTCCTCCATCGGACGCAGACCGGGCCGTCTGCGGTGGGAATCCTGCCCTCGCACCATTCGAGGCCCACGTCGGCAAAACGCAGTGCAACAATCTTGTTCTGCGTGTCGAGCCGATGCACGCCGAGAATATCACGATAGAGGCAGTGAGCAACGTGGCTGGCAAAGCCGTGATTGCAACTGGCCGATGTACCCGTATGTTCCCACAGCGTCCCCGTCTTCTCGGCCATATATAGAAAAAAATCTATGAGCTCGTTTTTGGACTGTCGGCAGTGCCCGAAGCGACTCAGCAGCTCGAGTCTCAGGTAGTTGCCCACAAACGAATTGGCTGGATGCACCTCCGGGTAGGCGTGGCTTTGCGCCCGCCCCGGACCAAACCTGCTCCGCAACGTCTCCCAAAGCTGCCCGTGCGTGTTCGGCTCGACAACGTTGAAGAAAAAGGCAAAATACTGACAGACCTCAGTCCGATTGTGTGTCACCTCCAGTTTGCCCTGCTTTCTGACTGCATTATCGACGAAGAATTCTCCGTCAAACGATTGGAGCCGTATCACTTGCCGCAGCTTCTCAGCTTCTTTCAACAAATCCGGCTTCTCGTACATTCTCCCGGCGGCCGCCAATACCGCCGCATACAACATATTTGTCGGGTAGCTGACGTCCTGGACGAATCGATTCGCCGCCGACCATTCGACAAACACCCAGCTATCCAGCTTTTCCAGCAAGCCGTCTTCGTTCTTGAACGCTTCGAAGTATTTCAGCAGGGACATTACTTTCGGCTTGAGGGCATCGACCAGTTCCCGGTCGCCGCTGCGAGCTAAGTATTCTTCTAACTGGATTACAAACCACATTGCCCAGTTCGGAATGAATCTGCCGCTGTAATGGTCGGCCGGGTAGCACATCGGCAGCATTCCTTCCGGCAGATGCTTAAAACGCTCGGGCAAAAGGTAGTTCTCGAAGAAGTTCTTCTCGATAGTGGTATTGCCGCAAAGGTCAA
>JAUWKC010000114.1 GCA_030607345.1 Planctomycetota bacterium
CAGCCTGTTGCTGAAAGACGTCCATTTGTTCTTTTCGAATTTTCAGCATATACTTTTCTGGTTCTTCCTACGCTTGTGTAAGAGATACTTTTTCGGCCCGGACCTTTTCGCCGTCGGATGAAAGCCGAAGCAGGACCGACGAGTCTTCATCCTCAAGCATATAACAGCTTATAGGCCCGAAGACAATATTTGTATCCTCGGCATTGCAAGTCGGCAGGTATACCCTGCGCCCCCGCGGGTCATAATAGCGGAAATATATAAGTTTTCCATCCGGATCATAAACCATCAAAACCCTTCGAAAATGCTGGCGCATCGTCCGAATATCAACTTCAGCAGGCGTTATTACGAAGATGCCCCAATGTTTACCCCAGCCTTGCTCGCACACCAGTTTGGTGAAAGGGTGGTCGTATTCCAGTTTGACCCGGTACGGTGCGGCTTCGGCCATATCCGGCTCAAGCTCGCCGCGGTAGAGGCAAATGTTTTCAGGTTCGTGTTCCCAGAGTATCTGCGGCAGCTCCGGTACGGACGCACCATCGAGGACCGCGTACAAGTTGGTCTCAGGTTGTGAAAACAAATGTTCCACAAGCGACTGAGTTACAACTTTTTCATCCATCAAATTCTCCGAAATCTGGCGATTCACTATCCAGCCTGCTGCTTCTTTGCCTTTTCACACTCTTCACAAAATGGCGTGCCGTCTTTGCCTGCCTGCTTTAAGACCTTTGCCTGGGCGCTGTACTTCGCTGGTTTTGGTGGTTTCGGCTTCTTTGGCGCTTTGGACACCTTACCCGGTTTTGCAGTGGCCGCTTCCTTGGGCGGCTTGGCAGCATCAGGTGAGCAGCCGCCTCCCGAGCCTGCTGAGCCGCCGCTATTGATCATTACCATCGGTCCGGAAATGGACACGCCTGCGGGACCAATATCCACAAAGCCGCCCGCTGCTTTTAGGCTCAACTGCATCCCCGCCTCAATAATCACCTTCATTCCACCCTTGATATGGACGTCCATACCGGCTTCCAGCGCGTGTTTCATGCCCACCTTTGCTGCAGGTCCATCCCCGCATCAAGAGAGACGGAGCCAGTTATTTTTTCGTTTTGGTCTCCCTTGACCGTCAAATGTTTATCGCCGTCGACCTGTTCGAATTGATCACTCTTAACAATCAGATGCCGTTCTTTGCCGATATATTCTTTGCTGTTGTTCTTGACGCGGACATCCTCGTCTTTCTCAGCGTGAATGAATATCTGCTCTTCACCCTTTTTATCCTCGAAACGGATTTCATTAAAGCCTTCACCGCTCTTACTGGAGTTCGATTTGAGCGTGGACATGGTCTTGTTGGTCGGCAGGTCGTACGGCGGCTTGGCCTGGGCATTGTAGACCCGGCCGGTTATGATGGGCTGGTCCGGGTCGCCTTCCAGAAAATCGACGATAACTTCCTGGCCGATACGAGGAGTATAAATCGCCCCCCAGTTCTTGCCCGCCCAGACCTGGGCCACCCTTATCCAGCAGGAGCTGTTTTCGTCAGCCTCGCTGTAACGGTCCCAGTGGAATTTAACTTTGACCCGGCCGTACTCGTCTGTATAAATCTCTTCACCCGAGGTTCCCACAACTATTGCCGTCTGCGGGCCGGAAACCGTTGGCTTTGGTGTAGTGCGCGGTGCGCGAAACGCCTGGTCCGCGGCGATTGCTGTAAATTTGCACGCATAGACACACTCACCGCTTTCCTCAGTGGAAGATAAGTATTCGTTGCCTTCAATCTTGTAGCTTGCGGAGGTAATCAGGTAATTGCCGTTCCGGTCGTCGCGCGGATGGTCGGTGAGTTTAAATGTAAAGCCAGGGCAGATACCGCGGCAATCGCAGTCGGCCGTTGCGACCTCAAACTGGGCCTGAATTTCTTCGATGCGCTTCCTGGCGTAGCCGTCCCCATCGCCGGTCTCGGTATATTTACCGGGATAATCGTAAATTTCGTAATCCGCCGCCGCGTGCTTACGGCTCACTTTGGCTCTTACCTCCAGAGCCTTCTTGGTATCTTTGAAATCAAAATCGTTCAGGGCGTACGAGACGGGCTGTAGATGTGTCTCGACGACCCAGTCCGAAATACACCCTTCGGTTTGGGTCCCCTTGTCGGCAGCATGGTATTCGATTTCGTCGAACTCAGGATAAGACTCATGGGCGCTGGGCGAATCAGCCAGAACCAGGTTGTGTTTGCCGTTCTCATGCTTAAAGAAATAGTAAATCCCTTCCTGCTCCATGAGTCGGCTCACAAAATCAAAGTCGGTCTCGCGGTATTGGACGCAGTACTCTTTCTTGGAATAGTTTCCGCTCAGGGCGTCCTCGAAGTCCTTCAGTTCATGTTTTTTGAAAACTTCCTTGATTATGTCCGGGATTTTTTGGTCCTGGTAGATACGGCAGTCTGCGGTTCGGGTCAGGAACCACAGCCAGGGCACCACTGTGGCTTGGTATCGGGCCAGCCGGCCGTAGGCTGTTACCTGGGTGAAGTGGTTGATATAGCCGTTGAAGTAGCGGGTCTTGCCGGCGCCAAGCTTCAGGCTGATGGTCACGTTCTGCCCGACGATTTCTTCGGCCTTAATCTGAGGATTCTCGCTGACTAACTCCAGCTTATATTCGAACAGCCGGCCCAGATGCTCGGTGCCGGACATACTTACCAGCAAAAGGACTTCTTCGCCCAATGGCGTCTTCCCAATCGCCAGCTCTCTATTCTTCTGGGTAAGTTTCTCTGGCATTGTATAATTCTACCTCTTTTGCATCGAAACCACTTTAGTTTACACTTGCCGCTGACTTTATGCAATAGTTATCGTTTCATCGCTTGTTGTGTCTTTGCGACGTACGTTTCAGTCGAACGAATATGTAAACTCGCTGTCTTTAACTCCTACATGGACGCGTTTTGCGGCTTTACCTTCCATAAGCCGGGTCAGCAATTCCTGGCTGATTTCCGGAAGTAAAGTATTGGTCAGAATCGCATCAACCATTCGGGCGCCGCTTTCAACGTCGGTACAGCGGCTGCCAATAAGCTCGACGACCTTATCATCATAGGTAAACGGTATCTTGTGATTTTCCTGTGTACGACGACCAATCCTTCCCAACTGCAGGCCAATAATGAGCTTTAGTGTCTCGTCACTGATCGGATAATAGGGCACGACGACCAGGCGGCCGAGCAGGGCCGCAGGGAAAACCTCAAGTAAGGGTTTTCGCAGGGCCTTGCATATACCTTCCGGCTCGGGCATCAGCTTCGGATCTTTGCACATGTCCATAATAAGATCGGTGCCCACATTGCTGGTGAGCAGAATAATTGTATTCTTGAAGTCGATGAGGCGTCCCTCGGCGTCTTCCATCTGGCCTTTGTCGAATACCTGAAAGAATATCTCATGAACGTCACGATGTGCTTTTTCGACTTCGTCAAGGAGGACAATGCTGTATGGACGCCGCCGTACTGCCTCGGTCAAAACACCACCTTCTCCATAGCCGACATATCCGGGAGGAGAGCCCTTGAGCGTTGATACCGTGTGGGCCTCCTGAAACTCGCTCATGTTGATAGTGGTTATGTTGCTCTCGTCCCCATAGAGAGCTTCCGCCAGTGCCAGTGCCGTTTCAGTTTTGCCTACGCCACTGGGTCCGACCAGGAACATTACAGCAATCGGTCGATTCGGATTCTCTATGCCGGCACGCGAGGTCTTAATGCGTTTGGCAACTGCCGCCAGCGCATGGTCCTGACCCATCACGCGCTCTCGGAGCTTGTCATCCAAATGCAGAACCGCTTCAATCTCATTCTTGACCATTCCCCCAACCGGAATCCCCGTCCAGTCGGCGACTACGGAACCGACTGCCTGGGCATCAACACATGGAAGAATCAATGGCTTTTCGCCCTGTAAGGTCCTGAGTTGTTTCTGTAGTTTCTTGAGTTCTTTTAGTAATTGTTTCCTGTCGATTTGTTCTGCAGCATCTGCTTTTTCACTTTCTTTGGCTGTTGCTTCGGTGGTCTCGGAAGTCTCGGCTTCAGGTTCCTGCTCGGTTTTCTTTTTGGTCTTGGCGCTTTCCTTTTCAGTTTCTTTTGCTTGTTCAATCGTGCCCTCACCGGACTGGCGCAGTTTAGCTCGAATGTCCAGAATGGAGTCAACCAGCTCTTTCTCTTTTTTCCAGCGGTCTTCCAGCTCGGTCTGTCTTTTACGTTCGGCTTTGAGCTTTTCGGTGATTTCGGACTCACGGGTTTTGTGGTCTACGCCGGTTGCAGTTTCTCTGCCTATGATTTCCAGCTCTGTCTCAAGTGCCTGGATTCGACGTCGGCAGTCGTCCAGTTCCGGCGGTACTGCATGCTGGCTGATGGCCACTCGTGCGCACGCGGTGTCGGTCAGGCTTACCGCTTTGTCGGGCAGTTGACGCTCAGCGATATACCGGTGCGAGAGACGAACTGCCGCATCCAGGGCCTCATCCAGGATTTGTACGCGATGATGTTTCTCAAGGTTTGAAGCCAGTGCCCGCATCATCATCAAAGCGTTTTCTTCCTCCGGCTCATCGACCTTAACTACCTGGAACCTTCGGGTCAGTGCAGGGTCTTTCTCGATATATTTTTTATACTCCGCCCACGTTGTGGCCGCAATGGTCCGGAGCGTACCGCGTGCCAGTGCTGGTTTTAGCAAGTTCGCAGCATCGCCGGTACCCGCTGCCCCTCCGGCCCCGATTAGCGTATGTGCTTCGTCGATGAACAGGATAATCGGCTTGGGCGAGCTTTGCACTTCCTCTATGACTTGGCGCAGACGGTTCTCAAACTCGCCTTTCATGCTGGCGCCTGCCTGCAGCAGACCAATGTCCAGCACGCGCACCGCCACGTCCTTAAGTGACGGTGGCACGTCACCGGCAACAATCCTCTGGGCGAAACCTTCGACCACCGCCGTCTTTCCGACACCCGCCTCGCCGGTTAGAATCGGGTTGTTCTGACGTCGGCGCATGAGGACATCTACAATCTGCCGGATTTCTCCATCGCGTCCTACTATGGGGTCCATTTCACCACTGCGTGCCTTTTCAGTAAGATCAACCGAAAATCTTCCCAGGGCTTCCTGCTTTCCCATCGCCGCCGGTGCCAATTCTCCGGTGTCGGCACCGGTTTCGGCCTCGGCTCGCAGTGAACTGCCATCGGTTGCTGCCAGAGTTTCCTCCGGCGAGCCCGCAACAATTTTTTCGTAATTGTCCGTTAGTTGCTCGAGCTTGATTTTGTCGAACTCTTTTGAGATTCGCAGGAGAACATTCTTGAGCCCGCTGGTTTTCAGGATGCCCACTATCAGGTGGCCCGTGCGAATTTGTGATTCACCGAAAAGCAGACTGCCGAAAACCCACCCGCGCTCGACGGACTCCTCAAGATGGGAAGACAGGTCCGAGATGGAAGTGGAGCCCCGAGGCAGTCTGTCCAGTTCGGCCGTCATATCGGCGGCGAGCCGAGAAGGATCAATCTCGAAGTGCTTTATAATGCGGTGAAGGTCCGAGTCGGGCAACTTCAGGATCTGGTGCAGCCTGTGCCCCAGCTCCACGTACGGGTTGCCGCGTAACTTGCAGAAGATTGTGGCGCCTTCGATGGCTTTGTAGCCTATACTATTGAGCTTACCGAACAAGGATGTGCGAGATATTTCAGCCATGGTCCAATCCTTTCGCCTTTCTTATTCAGCCGTGGATGTACAAATGTTCCGACGCGAGCCGCTTGTAGGTATAGTCCTGAAAGTATAAGTCACTGACTCCGCCACACGTGGGACGCCGGGATTCCTTACACACGGAAATTTCCTTTGTATTTACATATGTTTGTAGCTGACTCGCTTTTTTCTGTCAAATTCTTTTTTCGGTTTTCTTGCGAAAAGGATGCGTTTTCTATGAGCTGGATTTACCGGGACCGCCGGTGGGGCTCAGGAATCCGGACCGCATGAGATTTTGAACTACGGTCAAGCAGGTAGGGATAATTGTTTCCGGGTCGGTTTTGGCTCGACCGGCCACCTCCTCCAGAAGCTCGCGCAAGGTTCGCCGGCCATTACAACCAG
>JAUWKC010000263.1 GCA_030607345.1 Planctomycetota bacterium
AAATCAGGTTGTAGTACATCAGCAGGCCGATGGGGACATCCTTGTAATCTTTGACTTGCCTGATGAATTCGAGGGCCTTTGCGACGGTCATCCCGGCGTTTCTTGCGCGGATGTCAGCCTTTTGAATGGTCGGGCCGTCGGCTATCGGGTCCGAGAAAGGTATTCCTAACTCGAGGATGTCGGCTCCGGCATCGACGGCTGTTTTGACGATATCGAGGCTGGTATTGAAATCAGGGTCGCCAATAACGAAGAATGGTATCAGCGCCACCCTGTCGAGCCGTGAGAATACTTGTTCGTAGGTTTTCATAGGTTACGCCCTCACTTTAGCGGTCGGTGTTCTTCGACGATTGAGACGT
Organism: Planctomycetota bacterium; assembly: GCA_030607345.1. The sequence continues at coordinate 357 of JAUWKC010000263.1, forward strand.
CCTTGTCTCCGCGTCCGGACAGGTTTACGACGGCAATTGTCTCGGGGTCCAATTTGCCTTTCTGACTTATGAGGTAAGCCAAAGCGTGCGCGCTTTCCAGCGCCGGCAGGATTCCTTCGGTCCTGGAAAGCAATTCGAAGGTGTCGAGTACCTGCTCGTCTTCGGCTGCGACATATTGAGCCCGGCCGGTATCTTTGAGCAGGCAGTGCTCGGGTCCGACGGCCGGGTAGTCCAATCCGGCGCTTACGGATTCGGTATCGTGGACCTGTCCTTCGGCGTCCTGGAGCAGATATGCCTTTGCCCCGTGGAGTATTCCGACTGTCCCGGCGGCAAGCGGTGCGGCGTGTCTGCCACTGCTTAGACTTCTTCCGCCGGCTTCGACGCCGACGAGCCTGACGTTCTTGTCGTCGAGAAAGGCGGAGAATATTCCTATGGCGTTGCTTCCTCCTCCGACGCAGGCGACGACCATATCGGGCAATCTGCCGATTTGTTTGAGGCACTGCTGTTTTGTTTCTTTTCCGATGCAGGTCTGGAAATGCCTTACGATTGTAGGATACGGGTGCGGCCCGCAGGCAGAGCCGAAGAGGTAAAACGTGTCGGTCACATTTGCGGTCCAGTATCGCAGTGCGTCGTTAATAGCGTCTTTGAGTGTTCCGGTTCCACCTTCGACGGGTACGACTTCAGCGCCGCACAGGCGCATCTTGTGGACGTTAACGCTCTGTCGTTCGATGTCGGTGACGCCCATAAAGATTTTGGTTTCCATTCCGAACAAAGCGCCAATCATAGCCGTGGCCAGGCCGTGCTGGCCTGCGCCCGTCTCGGCAATCAGTTTGGTCTTGCCCATATACTTTGCCAGGAGCCCCTGACCGAGGGTGTTGTTTACCTTATGTGCTCCGCCGTGGAGCAGGTCTTCTCGCTTGAGGTAGACCTTGAAACCTGCATGCTCGCTGAATCTTTTTGCGTGATAGAGAGGCGACGGTCGGCCTGCATAGTCTTTCGAGAGCTGGTCAAGCTCGCTTACAAACTGATGGTCGTGGTAGAAGCGAAAGAACGCGTGCTCCAGCTCCTCCAAAGCGGGTATTAGAACTTCCGGCACGTAAAATCCGCCATAGTCTCCGAATCTGCCTTTGTACTTCATTTGCTGTGCCTCGTGTGCTCGACTTTGAAATTTGTAATCGTACTATCCTCTTATGTATCGTATGTTTTCGAATAACTTTTTCATTTTTTTGTGGTCCTTTTTCCCGGGCGCTGCCTCTATCCCGCTGCAAACATCGATTCCATAGACCCCCAATTCAAGCGCGTCGCCGGCATTATCAGGGTTTATTCCGCCTGCCAGAAAAACGCGTTTGCCAATGTGGCCGACGATGTTCCAGTCGAAAGTCAGTCCCGTCCCGCCGTATTTTTCGGGGTCGAAGGCATCGAGCAGAATCGCATCGGTGAAATAGTCCTCCGCTTTTTCTATATCACTTTTGTCTTTGACTCTGAGCGCCTTCATTATTTTTGCGTTGAGGTCGCTGAAAGAGCGGCAGAAGTCGGGGTTTTCATCGCCGTGCAGTTGAATCCAGTTCAGTTTGCACAACTCTACAGTTTCGCGGATATGTTCCTGTGATTCGTTTACAAACACGCCTGCGATGTCTACGAATCCGGGCAGCTTGCTAATAATGGCGGCAGCTTGTTCCGGCGGGAGAAACCTCGGGCTTTTCGGATAGAAGTTGAAGCCCAGTATATCCGCCCCCATATTGATTGCGGCCTGGGCATCATCGAGATTTGTTATGCCGCAGATTTTCACTTTTGCTATTAACATAATAACCTGATTCTATGATTAAACTGCAAGGCGACGAGCAAGAGGCGCAAAGACAACGATGCACAAATTCGCCTTATTATGTCAGATTTTGTTTTTGCATTTTACACTTTAACTCTTATTGGAGACTTTGACCAGTTTCTCGAGACAGGCAATTGCTTTTCCGTCGGTGATGGACTTATTTGCCAAGTCTATTGCCGAGTCGAAATCATCGGCGAGTGCTGCGACGATAATTGCGGCAGCGGCGTTTAGCAGGACGATGTCCTTTCGGGGACCAGTGTCTTTGCCTTCGAGTATGTCGCGAGTGATTTTGGCGTTTGCTATTGCATCACCGCCTGCAAGCTGGTCGATGGATGTGCAGCGGATGTCGAAATCCGCCGGGTCGAGCTCTACGGCCAGAATCTTGTTGTCTTTTAGCTGGCGGATTTTTGTAATTCCGAGGGTGCTTATCTCGTCCATTCCCTGGCCGTGTACAACCATAGCCCGCGTTGCGCCGAGGATGCCCAAGGCTTCGATAATTCGGTCAACGAGCGCTTCATCGGCTACGCCCATTACCTGCGATGTGACGCCGGCGGGGTTCGCGAGGGGGCCAAGTATGTTGAAGGCCGTTCTGAAGTCGAGGCTCTTTCGAATGGGCTGGACAAACTTCATTGCGGGATGGTACATCGGCGCAAACATGAAGCCGATATTCGCTTCTTTAATGCACGTCGCTACTGTTTCGGCGTTTGCGTCGATTTTGACGCCAAGTTCGGCCAGGACGTCGGCAGAGCCGCACACACTGGTGATGCCTCGGTTGCCGTGCTTGGCGACGTGTGCGCCGGCGCCGGCGGCGACAAGGGCGGCGGTGGTGGAAATGTTGAACGTTTTAATGGTCGCTCCGCCCGTTCCACAGGTATCGATGAGGTTGTCGAACTGAGCGTTTACGCGGACGGCGTGGTCTCGGAGGGATTGGGCCAGTCCGGCGATTTCGCTGGGCGTGGCTCTTTTCATTCTCATGGCGGCGAGAAACGCGGCAATCTGGACATCGGA
>JAUWKC010000083.1 GCA_030607345.1 Planctomycetota bacterium
TCGATTGTCTGCTGACGTTCAGCAATAGCATATAGCGAAAAACGCAAAATGAGAAACGAAAAAAACACCGCCATTACGTACTTGTCAGTCGTCTTTTGTCGCACGACGGCAGTTACTGCCTACCGTTGGGATTTCACGGGCGACAGGACATAGCTTCGGCCCGGCTTTGTTTCGAATTTAATAACACCTTCCTTACGCCCGGCGGTCTCAACTGGTTCGGCATTGCATACAACCTGTATTGGCAGCGGCCCACCGGTTCGGACGGCGCAGTCGCCGCCTTGTGTGGAGAGAATCTCAGCTTTTATCAGCACGCCGTGCCTCCAGGCGATATCCACCTCGAAGCCGCCCCGTGCCCGCAGACCCTTTACCGAGCCGGTGGGCCAGGCTTCCGGCAGGGCCGGCAGCAGGTGAATTTTGTCCAGGTGTGACTGCAAAAGCATCTCTGCGATGCCCGCCAGTCCGCCGAAGTTGCCGTCTATCTGAAAAGGCGGCCCGTCGTCGAAAAGGTTGGGCAGCGTCCGCTCTTTGATAAGGTCGCCGAGGCTCTCGTAAGCGAATTCGGATTCCAGCAGCCTTGCCCAGCAGCAGATTTTCCAGGCGTGCGACCAGCCGAAGCCGCCTTGGCGGCCCCTCATCAGCAGGGACTTTTTCGCGGCCTGGGCAAGTTTCGGTGTGGTCAGCGGCGAAATCAGGCTTCCGGGGTACAGGCCGAACATATGCGAGATATGGCGGTGGTGGTCTTCGGGGCGGTCCCAGTCTTCGACCCATTCCTGCAGTTGACCGTATTTCCCGATTTGTATCGGCGGCAGACGCTTGAGCGCCATCTGCAGCTTTTTGCGGAACTCCTCGTCGACGCCGAGTATCTTCGAGGCCTCTATACAGCCGTTAAATAGATAGTTGATTATTTGAATATCCATTGTCACTGCGTAGCTCTGCCGGGCCTTGACGCCATCGCCTCGCTGGTAGGAATTCTCCGGCGAAGTTGAGGGACAGGTGACCAGTCGACCCGGAAAGCGTGTGCCGTCAGGAGCCTCGCTCAGAAAATCGAGGATAAACAGAGCTGCCTGTTTCATCAGCGGGTATCCTCTTTGTCGCAGAAACTGCCTCTCGCCGGTGAAGTGATAATGCTCCCAGAGGTGTGTGCAGAGCCACGCTGCGCCCATTGGCCAGAGCGTCTTAGGTGTATCAACGGGTGTTGCGGCCCGCCAGATATCGGTATTATGGTGGGCGACGAAGCCGCGGCAGTTATAGTGGACCTTTGCGGTCCTGCCGCCGGTCGCACTCAAATCCTGTATCAAATCAAACAGCGGCTGGTGACACTCCGACAGGTTGCACACTTCGGCAGGCCAGTAATTCATTTCTGCATTGATATTCAGCGTCCATTTACTGCTCCAGGCGGGCCAGAGGTCTTTGTTCCAGATGCCCTGGAGGTTAGCCGGCTGAGTGCCTGGGCGGGACGAAGAAATCAGCAGGTACCGTACAAACTGAAAGTACAGCGCTACCAATTGTGGGTCGTGGCCATCGCCGAATGTATTGATTCGCTCGTCGGTAGGCAGATTTACCTTTTCGCCTCGGCCGAGGTCCAACTGTACGCGGTTGAACAGCCGCTGATAGTCGTTGACGTGGTCCGTGCGAAGCTGCCTGTACGACTTCCGGGACGCGTCGGCAATGTATTTCTCGACAAGGGCTGCCGGCTCGCCGCTGATATCCTCGTAGTTGCGAAAGCTTGTTGCCGCAGCCAGCAGCAGTGTGACTGCGTCGGCATTGCGGACGCGGAGTTTGTCGCCGCTTACTGATACGGAGCCGCCGGCTGCGATGATGCGCAGGCGGGCCTCAAATTTCATACCGGCTCCGTCGAAGTCGGCGCTCCATGTGCCGCCTCGGCCGACTTGTTCCGGTCTCTTGCGCCGACCGAGCCGGCCGGTCAATTGAAGCGTGTCGCTCTTGACAGGGCGTGTGACCGTATCCGGCTGGGGGCTGGATATTGACGCGTCGAAGGAAATCCTGCCCGGTTTGCTGCCGGTCAGTTGAAGGACGATAACCTGGTCGGGATGGCTGGAGAACACCTCGCGGGTGAACCTGGTCTCGCCGATTCGGTATCTCACCGATGCAACGGCCCGGTTGAGGTCGAGTTCTCTTCGGTATTCGGCGACGTCGTCATGGTCGGGAAAAGCAAGGTAAAGGTCCGCCAGCGGCTGATAAGCGTGCAGCTTTATGGGGTCTCCCATCATGTGCTGGCCCATAAGCTCCTGGGCCTGGTCGGCCTTGCCCTCGAAGATAAGCTGCCGCACCTGAGGCAGATATTCGGCGGCGCCCTCTACAGTGTAATCGTGGGGCGCTCCGGACCAGAGGGTGTCCTCGTTTAGCTGGAGTCTTTCGGTCTTGAGGCCGCCGAAGACCATCGCACCGAGCCTGCCGTTGCCGATGGGCAGGGCCTCGGTCCACTGCTGAGCGCCTCGGCCGTACCAGAGCACCAGGTTCTCGTTGTGTGTTTCGAGGGCCTGTTGTCGATGTGGCAGGCGGCCATCAGGGCTGCACGAGGCAAGAGCCAGGCCGATAAGACCAAGGCAAGCGAAAAATGCATCTCTGGTTTTTGTTTTATTTCGCATTGGCTCTGCCTCCTTTTAAGGCGGACTGATTTATCCCGGCCGGGGCCTTCGCCGGTTACCATCCGCCCGGCTGGAGCAAATCGCTGACCGGCTCGTTCCACCAGTTGGGGTCTCTGAAATACTGCTTTGTCATCATAGCCGCGGTGACGCCGTCACCGACTGCGGTGGCGAGCTGCATTGCGGCTCCGACTCTGCAGTCGCCGGCCACGAACACGCCGCCGACATTTGTCCGAAGACAGCCGCAGTCACACTTGATAAAGCCGTTCTCTGTAAGCTGAACGAAGCCCTTGAGAAACCCGGTATTGGGGACCATTCCGACGAAGATGAAAACGCCGTCACAGGCGAAGTCTTCCTCGTCGCTGGTTTTTACGTTCCTGAGTTTGACGGACTCGACCCTGTCTTTTCCCTGAATTGCGACTGCAACGGTGCTGTACTTGATGTTCAGGTTGGAGTTCGGCTGGTTTGCTTTGTCGACAAGTTCTTCGACGAGGACCTTTGTCGCTCTGAATTCGTCCCTTCGGTGTATGATGGTGACGCTGGCCGCGAACTTTGTCAGGTGGAGCGTTTCTTCGAGGGCGGTATTTCCCCCGCCGACGGCCAGTACGCATTTGTCTTTGAAAAACGGAGCGTCACAGGTTCCGCAGTAACTTACCCCCGCGCCGGCGTTTCGGAATTCCTCTTCACCGGGGACGCCGAGTTTGCGGTAATCGCTTCCCGGCGCCAGGATGACGACCCCTGCGGTGAAGGTTTTGTCGCTACAGTGCACGCGGATGTCGCCGTTTTCGAGTTTTTGCAGCCTGGTTACCTCGCAGCCGTTTTCTATTTCTGCCCCGAAGCTCTCAGCCTGTTTTTGCATTCGTTGGATGAGCTCTGCGCCACCGATGCGCTCGATACCGAGATAGTTTTCGATTCTGTCGGTGTTGATGATTTGTCCTCCCGGCATAAACTTTTCGACTATCAGGGTTTTCAACCTGTCCCTGGAGGTGTAAAGTGCCGCCGCCAGCCCGGCAGGGCCTGCGCCGATTATTATGCAGTCATACTTTTCAGCCATTGCTAATACCTTTCAACATAGCACAGAACCAGCAGCTTTCTTTCAATACTTCGAACCTTCTTCGAATATCTTATCGCTTTGCAGAATATAGCCCGCCCGTTCGGCGATAAGAATGCCCGGGGCCAGCAGGCCGAACAGCGCTATTTTATCGGCCTCATATTTTCTTATTCTGTGGGCAGGGACCATATATCTGCAGATGATACCTGCCTTCGGGCGAATTTGCAACCGGCCGCTCGAATTGTGACCGTCATCCGCAGAAAGCACAAATTTAACCTAAAACCGGTTTTGCTTATTGCCGAAGTAATACTATTATTTAGAAAGGAAGTGTATGCAGTCTCTGTCCGGTATCTTTAAGAAGGTCCTGATAAACTGGCCCGGCAGGATTCTCAAGGCAGCATTTCGGGGCCTGTTTGGAATGGATTTCTTCGAATTCTGCGGCCGCGGCGAACGTGAGGTGATTTCAAGGCGTATCGCCACCGGGGGGGTAGATATGAACGAAGTGGCAATGCTCGAGGGTGCCGAGCCCAGGACTATCCTGCAAAAGATGGTCGACAAGCAAGTTGTGGGAATCATGTCATATTTGTCCAGGGGCAAGTGGCACGTTGCCAAGATTCAGTTGGCTGAGCTTGGGGCCTGTAAGGTAGCAGCTCAGTTATTGGCTGCCAAAAAGCCGCACCCGATAAACATAAAGCCCGACCAGCCCGTAGGCATATCTCTTAAGTACGGCTACGGCAAATTCATTTTCGAGACGAAGGTAATGGCTCTTGAGCCTTCGCCGGACGCCACGAGCGGCGGAACGATAGTCCTGTCGCTTCCGGACCGTATTGAGATAGTGCAACGGCGGGCGTTCTTCCGCGTCGATGTGCCCGAGTCGCTGAAGGTCGAGTCGCTGATTTGGCACCGTAAACAACAGGACGGCGAAAGTGCAGGACTAAGCGGCAGTGCCGAATCACCCGGCGAGGCAGATGTCTCCGGCGGGCGGTATTGTCGGGGCCGGTTGGTTGACATTTCGGCCGGCGGGACCCAGATTGCCGTTGACGCAGTTCAAGGACAGGACTTCAAGGTCGGACAGTTCTTAGGGGTTCGGTTCACGCCTATGCCCTACGAAAGGCCGCTGATGTTCAACGTGCAAGTCAGGAACGTTCTACCGACGGCTGACGGCACGAATCTCTGTCTTGGTCTTCAAATCGTTGGTCTCGAGGCGAGTCTCGAAGGGCGCGAGGTCCTGTCGCGGCTTGTTGGAGTTGTAGAGCAGTATTATCAACTGAGTCGCGGCAGCGCCAAGCAGCAGGACTTCCACAAAAGCCCCCGCGTAGTGTAGCTGTCGGGACCGGACCTGCCAGGCGTTTTCTCCGGCGCAGCTCTTTTGCCTCGCACATCAGATGTCAATATTCCGCGAATGATAACGCCGACTGTGTGAGCTTTCTGCACAGTGGCGGAAAGGCTACTCTGCCAGCTCTGCCGCTCTCAATTGCCGGCGGATGGCAAAGCGAGGCCCGAGGATTCTGTAGTAGAGCCATTTGGCAAATCCGGTTGCCGCGAAGCCACAGAACATAATCACCAGGGCCGTCTGCCTGCTCCAGATAATCAGGCCGAGGAGCAAGAGAACCTTGATGAAGTGCGCGAAGGGCTTCTTGCCCCTTATGTACTGGTTAAGCACGTGAGGGTATGTGATTCTGCTGACCATCAGCACGGCCGATGCCAGCGCGGCGAACGGCAGGGCATAGACGATGACGTTGTCGCATACGCTATAGAGCAGAGTGTCTTTTGTTGTGAACTCTCCTAAGGCCTCTTGGTGGAATATTATCAGGCTGATGACCACACCGGCTGCGGCGGGGCTCGGCAGGCCCATAAAGCTCATATGCGCCGACTCGTCTTGTTCGTTCTCGACGTTGAACCTGGCCAGACGGATGACGGCGCAGACGATGTATGCCGCGGCCGCCAGCCAGATAAAGCGCCGCAGGAAAGCTGCGCCGCCGGGATAAAGCTCGGCAAGGGCGACTAATTTGTATTCGAGCATTCTGAGCATGATAAATGCCGGCGCCACGCCGAAGCTGATTACATCGCACAGGCTGTCGAGCTGCCCGCCGAAGCTGGAGGTGTTGTGGCTCATACGAGCGAGCCGGCCGTCGAGCATGTCGGCAATCATTGCCAATACAATCAGGTAGCCGGCCAATGCGAACGCTTTCTTGTCGCTCCCGGCGGCAGCGATGGCGGCAAAGCCACATACGCCGTTAAGAAGGGTCACCAGCGACGGGAAAATTGTAACAGACCTCAGCCTTTGCTTTCGGACGCGCCGCAGCAATTTTTCACCGGCTCGCCGTGTTTTTGTTCTGGGCATTATTCGTACCTTACAACGGCCGAAAGCCCGGCCTTGACCTTATCACCCACCTTGACAAGACACTTTGCATTGTTACCTGCCGGCAGGTAGATTTCTGTTCCCGAGCCGAACTTTATCATCCCAAATCTCTCACCGGCGGTCAAGCTTTGCCCCGGCTTTGCAGTCCAGACAATCCTTCTTGCGATGGCCCCGCTTATTTGTCGGACGATGAGCTTGTCGTTGGGCCGGTCGGTTCTTGTCAGCCAGAGGTCGTTCGATTCGTTGACCCGTGCAGACTCGGGATTCATTGCATTTTTGAATTTGCCGGGCCGATAGGTGATTTTTTCGACCGTAACGCCGCAGGGCGCACGGTTGATATGGACGTCAAAAATGCTCAAAAAAATGGTGATTCTAAGGGCCTTGGCTCCGATAAACTCGTCTTCCTGGACCTCTTCAACGCCGATTATCTTCCCGTCGGCCGGCGCCAGCAGTACGTTTCTATCCGATGGGACAGCCCTTTCCGGGTCCCGAAAGAATGCCAGGACCCATACGAAAACCGCTGCCAGCGTTACCGCGAGGGCGTAAACGGCCCAGGCGCCCAGCCAGAGCGGAGCTGCCAGCAGACAAACAAGCATTGCCGCCAGCACGCCGGCGGGCAGAAGCACCACCTGCGGCCAGCCAAATTTGGTCAGCGGGACTCTCATCTGCAAATATGGTAATTCCCGGCGGCTCGACAGGCAATAGAAAAGGCTGATACCTGAAAAAGGCCAGCCTTTCGGAGGAGGTTGTTATGTGGTTTTTGTCTCTATATATTAGAGGCGCAGAGGCCCAAAAAGTTTCACGATTTTACGGAAATTTTCGCAAATATCGCCGGCCAGGTGAAAAAAGAGCCGACCCAAAGGTAGGAAGGTCGGCTATTTGGAGGAGGATGACGTTTTCCTGTTATGAGTACTTTCTATCACCTTCTACCCTATATAGACGTAGCTCGGCCCAAAAAGTTACAATCTTTTTTCGAATTTTTACGAAAATTTTACAGGACCTTAAAAAAAGTAGCTGCAACGGCAAAAATACCCCGTTTTGTTGTGTCCAATAATTGCCAGCCGGAGGAATGTTCACTGGGCCGACCGTGAACAGAAAATTTATCCCCGATTATTTTCCTGTATAGGAAAGGGGATGATTTTGAGA
>JAUWKC010000327.1 GCA_030607345.1 Planctomycetota bacterium
CACCATCCGGACCTGGTCTCTTCTGAGAAACCCTTTCATATCGCCGGTGCCCATCGAGCCTACGCCGATAGCGCCCATCACAATTCGATTGCTCGGGGCAACGGTGCCGGCCTTACCCAGTGCCGACGAGGGCACAAAATAAGGAAATGCCGCCGATGCCGCCGTGACAGCGGTGCTCTTCTTCAAGAAGCGCCGCCGCGTCATCCGCTCGGTCTTGCTCATACCGGGACCTCCATCATTGCCAAAAAATTCAAAATAGAATCACAACAATCAATTCTTTGTTCTGTCACCTTCCGGTCACTGTTCTTTGCCGCCGCACCAGTCGATGGCTCGCCCAATAACAAGCCGATAGTTTTCATTGCCATAGGCACTCGGCCCGTGGCCCAGTTGAATATAGCAGCCCCTTGCCTTGCCGTAACGCCTCACCCAGCATAAAGGACCGTCACTGGTCGGTTCTTCCGTGTTCAGCAGTACGTGATTATCCTTTTCAAACACGCAGTTTTTGTAAGTCTCGTCGTTGATTGCAAAATCGCGGATGCCTTTTGTAACCGGGTGCGATGAATCGGCCACGCGCACAATCATATCCCTGCCGTGTTTGTAAGTGCCGGCCGGGTATTTGACCCCGTCCTGCTCGGCTGCCTTGAGGTAATACTTCCCGCCGACTATCTTTTGATATTCGGGCCAGTCCTGAAATGCCGCTATACAATGATGCAGCGCAACAAGCCCCACTCCTCGCTCGAGCAGTCTGACAAAATTCGCTCTCCGCTTCGGCGATATCCGCTGGGTCATATTGTAAAGGACCATCACATCGTAGTCCCACTGGCTTATATCTTCGAATATCTCGCTGTCGTCGCTCTGGGCTGCTTCGGTGTAGTCAACATTGTCAAAGCCGTCAAATATCGCGAAGAAAGGCGCTCTCTCAAAACCGTGCCCGGCCGTAACAACCACGGCCTTGACCTTTTTGCCTTGCGAACCGCCGGATTCATCCGTCTGCGACATCCTCCCGCACGAGCAAAAACATAGCAACGCCACAAGCCAGAAAACCGAAAGTTTCACCATCCATTTCATGATTTTTTCCTTTGCTCTATATCAGTTGCTCGAGCTGCCTGATGCTTCGCTCGGCCTGGTCTATAGTACCACATTCGACGCTCATTACGATATCACGCGGAGCGGTTTTGCAGACCTCAATTACCCGCTTGAAGTCTATAACGCCCTGGCCGCAGGCACAGCCGCTCGGTGTTCCCGTAACCTTGCCGCGCTGGTCTTGCGACTGCTGAAGCGAAATGTCTTTGGCGTGCAGGTGAACCAGCCTGTCTTTGACGTGCTTTAGCCATTCAATCGGGTCTTGGCCGCAAAGATAACTGTTGCCGGTGTCGAAGTTAATCCCGATTGCCGGAGAATCAACCAGAGAATAAATCCTGTCCAGGCCTTCGGGGCTCTTGCTGTACTGCTGATGCGGCTCAATACCGAGCATAATCCCCCGGCTCTCAGCAACTGCGGATACTTCTTTCAGTACATACCGCATCAGAACATGGTCTTCTTCTTCGGTGGTCCAGCCGGGTTTAGGCCCTTCGTCGGTATTGACAACAGGCGCTCCACATTCGGCGGCGAACCGCACCGCCTGCTTGAGAAACTCGGTACTTACCTCAGGCTTACACAGTGGACTGTGAGACGACAGCCCCGAAAGCTTTACTCCAGCCTTCTCACAGGCACGCTTGATACGGTATGGGTCGTCCAGCATCGAGACGCTCATATAGAAGCCGGCTTCGCTCGTAAGCTCCCGTCCCCAGTGAACCCAGGGCTCGACGTACTCGTATCCTAACTCGGCAGCTTTTTCTACCGCCCACTCAAACGGCTTGTCCTCGTGCCGGACGAACTCAAGATTGACTCCAATATATAC
>JAUWKC010000100.1 GCA_030607345.1 Planctomycetota bacterium
GCGACCCGCTGATAGTCGATAACACCGGCCCGGTTGTTAAGGACAGCTCCATCGAAAAGCATCAGGACAGCGTGACCTTAAAACTGGATATTACCGACGAGCTGAGTGCAATCGGCAAGGTGGAGTATACCGTTGACAGTAATGCCGAGTGGAAAGGTACGCTGCCGGATGATTTTGTCTCCGATACTACGCAGGAGCAATTCACCGTTGTCATTAACGACTTAAAAGCGGGCGAGCATGTTATCGCGTTTAGAATCAGTGACCAGATTGGCAATACGACCTACGAGAGTTTCGAGGTTGCCGTCGAGGGCGACTAATTGTCGTGCGGTACATTAAGTTTGAAAAAATCACTGAGACCGTCGAATCGCTCTGCATAGCAGCCTGCCGCGAACTGCCCAAAGATGTCCTGGCGGCTCTTGGCAAGGCCGCGCAGAAAGAATCGAATCCATCGGCAGTAAAAATTCTGAACCAGCTTCTCGAAAATGCCAGATTGGCGGCCGCCGATAGAATTCCTCTTTGCCAGGATACCGGTCTGGCCGTGGTCTTTGTTGAGCAGGGCTGCGAGGCAGCCGTTGAGGCCCAGCCCGGCCTGACGCTGTTTGACGCCATCAACGCCGGTGTAGAGGCCGGTTACAAAAAGGGGTATTTGAGGAAAAGCGTCGTCGCTGAGCCTTTGAAGCAGCGAAAGAACACAGGCACCAATACGCCGGCCATAATTCATAGTGTGATTGTGCCGGGCGACAAGCTGAAACTCACCGTTATGGCCAAGGGCGGCGGCTGCGAGAACAAAAGCCAGTTCAAGATGTTCAGGCCCACTGCCGAGAAGGAGGAAATTATCGACTGGGTCGTCGACGTTGTCAGGACAGCCGGCGCTGATGCCTGTCCGCCGTTAATTGTCGGCGTGGGTATCGGCGGAGATTTCGAGCTCAGTTGTCTGCTCAGCAAAAAGGTATTGCTGCGACCTCTGGGCAGTAAAAACAGCGACACGTTCTACGGCGAGCTCGAAGCGGATTTACTTTCGAGGATAAACGCCCTTGGTATTGGGCCGCAGGGTTTTGGCGGCGACACTACCGCCCTGGCATGCCTGATTGAGGCCGCCCCGTGCCATATTGCTTCGCTGCCCGTAGCCGTCAATATCGAGTGCCACGCGCACCGGCATAAATCTGCGACTATTTAATGTCCGAACGCGGCTGTTTGTTCTGTTTCGAGAGCCAGGTCAAGGCTGCGTTGTATATGAGGTCGTGGCTGGCGTCAAAAATCGTAATACGGGCATTGCCGGAGCTTCTCCTAAACAGCGGCTGCTTGTCTTCATACGTCGGGTCGGTCAATTTCTTCTTCAAGTGCGGCGGCACTTCGACTTTTTCGACAAAGAATTCGATGTCCTCTTCGGCGATACGGTCTGTTTCGTCGGCAACAAGGTTGAACGCCCGCAGGGAGTGACTGATAGCAACGCCTCCGGAATGATGGCCGTCCCGGATTCCCGCATTTATATCCAGGTGCACACCACGGGCCTTTCTCAAATACGTCACTGGCGACCTCTTGTTATACTCCAGGTCAATTGCATCGTTCGTACTCGGAGGGCCTCCACAGGACTTGACTATATCGTCGGCGTGTTCGCATTTGAGTTCTCGGCATTCGAGGTACCAGTCGCGCAGATTGCTGATAGGCACCCAGGCCGAGACGCCGGCCCAGATATGCGGCGCCCTGCCGGCCATCAAAAGCGCTGTGTAACCGCCTCCCGAGGCGCCTACCAGGTATATGCGGTTCGGGTCTATGTTTGCGTTGGCCTTGGCGTAGTCAACCGCGCTGATTATGTCGCCGACAACCAGCTCGGAGCCTGTAGCCTGTTTGGTTCTGTTTGGGCCTCTGAAATTCGGATGTACGAAGACCCACCCTTTAGCGATACACCATTGTGCGTAGGGGGCAGACGTTTTCTGCAGATAATTACCCGACCAGGTGTGCAGTGCAACCAGCAGAGGCAGCGCCTCGTTGGTTTTCTCAGGGCGGTAAAACAGGGCCGGCTGCATCGTGGAGTCTGCCTCGCTGAGGTACTTGATTTCCCTGATTTGCTCGGGCCAGGCAAATTCTTCTTCGGAGATACGGTCGGAGGTCTTGCAGCCCATACCAAGCAGGATTAATACAGCCGCAGCAAGAAACATAGTATTGACTGTTGGTTTCATATTTGCTCCTTAGTCCTGTTCTAATTGTTCGGCACACAGCTTTGCGATAGTGACGTATGTTTCCGGGGCAAGCCTGTCCGGACGGGTGTGTGGGTCAACGGATGCACCGGCGAAGATACCCTGCCAGTCTGTGATTTCTGCGAGCCTGCCCTTGGCGGATTTTATTGCGGACTTTAACATCTTTCGGCGATGGCCCATAAAAAGACTTACAACTTCGCCGAACAGTTTCATATTTCCGATTCGGCTTGCTTTTTGCTCGCTTCCGACAAAACCAATCATCGCCGAGTCCACCTGCGGCTGAGGCCAGAAGACACCAGGTTTCAAAATGCGAATTTTTTCCACGTTACCGGTTGCACTCAGCAGTATGCTCAGTTTCCCATAGTCACTGTTACCCGGCGAAGCTGCCATACGCTCTGCCACTTCCTTTTGAACGGTGACGTACATAGCCTCTGCCGTGGTCGGGCCTGTGACGAGATTCATCATCACCGACGCGGCGGTATTATAAGGCAGATTCGCGACCAGCACAAATCGGCCAGGGCACATCTCTCGGTAATTCTGCAATAACTCCGTCACATCTTTGCTTATTGCATTTTTAGTATCAAGGATATCCGTGTTGACGACCGTAACATTTCGGTGCTTTGCCAGTTGTTCTTCGGCGATACGGGCCAGATTCTCATCGAGCTCGACAGCCACGCAATGGCCCGCTTTTTCAGCTATGGCCTGTGTCAGTGAACCTGTGCCGCAGCCGACTTCGAGCACAACATCATCCTTGCCGATTTGCGCAGAATCGAGCAGCAGGCGCATCAGGTTCAAATCGATAAGGAAGTGCTGCCCGAGTCTCTTCACCGGCCGGATGCCTGCGGACTCAAGCAAACGCTGGATTTGCTGCTTAGTCTGCATATTCATCGGAGCCGGCCGAACGCGCCGCGATGGCGAGCTCGTAAGCTTTCTTTTTTCCTACCATCTCAATCGCTGTCCTGATAGCGGCTCTCATACCGGTCGGGTCGGCAAGGTTTTTCCCTGCGATATCAAAGGCCGTGCCGTGAGCAGGCGAAGTCCTTATTATCGGTATGCCAATGGTTACATTAACGGCATCCTCAAAGGCAAGCAGCTTTACCGGAATCATACCCTGGTCGTGATACATCGCCACTACTCCGTCGAACTCTCCGCGGACCGCCCGCAGGAACAGCGTGTCGGCAGGAAACGGGCCCTGGCAGTTTATGTCCTGTTCCTGCGCCAGGAGAATCGCCGGCGATATTATTCGCTGCTCTTCATCGCCGAATTGGCCGTTCTCGCCGGCGTGGGGATTAAGCGCCGCCACGCCGATTTTCGGCTTTTCAGTGTCGAAATACTTCTTCAGGGCATCATTTAGCAAATCAATGGGTTCGAAGACGCAGCCGATTGTGAATTTGTGCCGGACTTCAAATAATGGCTCGTGAATCGTTGCCAGCGCCAGTTTCAATTGACCGGCGACGAACATCATTGCCTTTCGCTTGGATTTACAGCGGTCGGCTAACATTTCGGTGTGTCCGGGCCATTTGGCGCCGGCCAGTTTCCAACTGCTTTTGTTAATCGGTGCGGTAACTACAGCATCGATTAGCCCGGCCTTGGCAGCGTCAATGGCGTCGAGGCAAAACCGTATCGACGATTCGCCGGCTGCTACGCTGGGTCTTCTGACCCAGGAAGGGAAGGAATATTCGTCATAGTCTGCAACCACGACCTTGCAGGGATAGTCGCTGCGGATTTTTTCGTGCTGGTGCCTGCCCCAGTAAGGTTCTATCTCGGCCCGGTCGGCGGCGTAACAGAGGTGTTCGTTCATACCGAAGATGATGAACTGCGCAGACCGGCGCAGCTCAGGGTCGGTGAGCGCCTTTACGATTACCTCCGACCCGATTCCGGCAGGGTCGCCCATCGTTATGCCTATGACCGGCTGCTCCGTTATCGAATTGTTTCCGTTTATTCTGTTCATATTTTCAGGTTGCGCGGCCCATCGGTCGCATCTGCCTGCGCCGCGAAGCTAAAAGCCTGATTCTCGCAGTTTCTCAACCGTCAGTTTCTCTTTTGTCGGCAGAATCTTTTCAAGCTGTCTCTTTACAGCTTTAGTGATTATATCGGTCTCAATGTTCACTTTGTCGCCGGGCTTTGCCGTGCCGAGCGTTGTTCTTTCCAGCGTTTGCGGTATAATAGTCACCCTAAAATCCTGTCCTGTCATATTTGCTATAGTCAGGCTTACTCCGTCCACGGCGACCGAGCCTTTGGGCGCCATCTGGTCAAGCAATTCGTCCGTGACGGCAAATGTCATATCGGCAAATTGCCCGTGCCTGTCGATTGCCTTGACCGTTGCCGTGCCGTCGATATGACCGAGTACGAAGTGGCCGCCGAGCCGGCCTGTGAGTTTTAAGGCAAGCTCGACGTTGACTGCCGAGGCCGGTCTTAGCTCGCCCAGGTTCGATTTTGCCAGCGTTTCGCCGCTCACGTCAAAGCCGACCGTTTTGCCTGCCAGTTCCGAAACGGTCAGGCAAACGCCGTTTATTGCTATGCTATCGCCGGTTCTGGTCTGGTTGGCTAAGTCGCCCAGGTCAATCACCAGCCGCATCCCGGCCCCTGTCGGCTGGGCCGACGTTACCCTGCAAATTGCTTCTACAAGCCCTGTGAACATAAAAGCCTTTTCAAATCTACCATTGAAACTTTATGGCAAGTTGTTTATAATCTATTTTAGCATTTGGTTTGGTTTTATCAATAAGCAATCATTACCGGAAGGGCTGGTGAGTGCTTATGAATACATTCTGGTTGAAAGTGGCTGGTGTTGCAGTTGGTGTTGTGGTGGTGATTGTGCTGGTGAACGCCTTTTTGCCTTCGGGCGATAAGCCCGCACCGGCGCCCAGGCAAAAGACCTTTGACGATGTTGTCAGGGAGGACAAGCAGAAATACCTGACCCCGCCGAAGCCCGTGTCACCCAATGAGCAGCCCATACAACAGACGAATACCGGTGATACGACGAGCACGGTCAGCCCGAGGCCAAAGCCCCCGGAAACAATCACCGTGTATTTCAGTGAGCTGACGGAGATAGATGCTATTGAGGCCCAGAGATACTTGAACGTGGCTGTGCCCGGACGGGGCATAGGGCGGCTGCCAATGACCGGGTATAAGCTTATGGTAGACAACTGTCGGCGAATAATCACAAGATGGCCGGACAGTTGGTATGCTTACCGTGCCACACAAATGCTGGCGGATATGCCGGAGCGTTTTCGCGGACGCTATAACATCAAGGAGGAAGAACTGGATTTGAGCAGATTTGCCGAACCCAGGCCGGAAACCAAACCCTTCACAGTTAAGAATACAAATAGATGATGGTGTGATGTCTGCCGGCCAAATACCTGTAATTTCGATAACTGCTGACTGTCTGCCGGAGGCCTGGGAGAAAGCTGTTCTGGCCGTCTGGGACGAGGGCCTTGATGTCAAGACTCAGTACGACAAGCCCGGCGAGCCCGCCAGCAAGGACGCGACGGTTATAGTGACCATAACCGCTCCGTTCGCCGAGCCAAGGATACATAAGAATTTCCCCGGCGGACCCGCGGAACTCGAGGTCTATCGTCAGGAAGTGGTCGGCGGCATTCACGACCACTGGATTGACCCTGCCGGCGGCAAATGGACTTATACCTATCATGAGAGGCTGTTCGCCTATTGTCCGGTGGGGGATATACGGGATGCGGCTTCGGCCAGGCCTTTCAAGAAGTTCGACCAGATTCAGTATATCATCGACCGCCTGTCGCAGGCCGGCCACAGCCGCAGGGCCCAGGCGATAACCTGGATGCCCACTGCCGACACCGGCACCGACGACCCGCCCTGTCTTCAAAGAGTATGGTGCCGGTTGACCACCGACAAGAGCGGGCAAATTGTACTGAATATGAATACGCATTGGCGCAGCAGGGACCTCTACAAGGCGTGGTTTATGAACGTCTATGCGTTTACCGAACTGCAAAGAATGATTGCCGGGCGGATTTCACATAAGCTGGCAGAGCCGGTGGCGGTGGGCAGATATGTCGACATAAGTGATTCGCTCCATATCTACGGCAGCGATTTTGACGAAGTTGCGGTCGAGGCCGAGAAAATGCGTCGGAGTCCTTTTACCGAACGTGCCTGGGAGAGCACGCATCCGGCTTTTAAGGTGATGACCGACGAGACCAGGCAAAAACTGGCGCAGGACCCCGACTGGTACGCAAAGGCCAAAGGCTAAATTCAATAACGACCGAAGGAGCATAATAATGGCCCTGATTGTTGGCGGCGAAAGAATCGACGATTCAGAAATACAACGGGAAGTTGAACGGTTAAGACCACA
>JAUWKC010000068.1 GCA_030607345.1 Planctomycetota bacterium
GGTTCGTCCAACGGAGCTGGATTAGCGAAAGGAATCTGGCGAAGTTCTCTATGCTTACGTCTTTGAGTTCCAGATGGCAGGTTTGAGTCTTTTGCCGTTTGGAGGTCCTCGGTGGTTTGGAACTGAGTTCATAATTAGCTGAAGGTATCTCGACCAGTCGCGCTACGGCATCAACCGCCCTGTAATATTCGAATTCGGCATCCTCTTGCTTGTCACCTGCAACGTCAAGACGCCCGGGGTCTAACTTCAGGATGCCGTCTATGGTCTTCTGGGCCTCGGCGTACTGGACCATGTCGTTATTCAAGGCTCGCTCTGCGGCGGGCAAATAGACACCACCGACGAGCAGCGGCCACAGGGCAGCAACTGCCGGAATCACTACGTAGTAAAAAAGTGGATTCTTATAAATGTTTTTCATCAGGTTCTTCTCCCACTTGTTCTTGTGCTCTTGCGGTCACTGTTCTTAGGCGCCACTGTTATATTAAAACTATGACGCGGCCCCTCCTGCTGAAATCTTTTTTGCGGGATACTCATTTTTTCATTGATGGTGTCGAACACCTTGAGCGTGTTTTTATGGGCTGACGTGTCGCCTCTTATGCTAATGCTCTTACCCGTCACTGTAATGCTGTCGATATTCAGGTCGGTCCGCTTAGCGCATTTGTTAAACGCCTCCAGTAGCAGCGTCAATCTTCTGGCTATCGCTTCTTCGTCACCGCCCTGCCCGATGTTGTGTTGAACGAGCCTTGATATAGCACCGAGTTTCTTGACGGCGTCCTTCATACGGCTCGGCATCCTTTGGCCCAATGCGACGGCGGAGTACTGCGGCTTTAGCTTATTGTACACATTTGTTCCATACCTGTTGACCTGGAGCAATTGCGCCGTAACGTAGACCCCCAGTGCCACTATAAGCACGCACACTGAGACGCTGAGGAATTTGACCGTTTTCTCCAACCGTCGTTTTTTGCCCTGGTAAGGCATGTAATCGTTGCGGAAGTTTATGCTGCGCGTCTTTTCCAAAGGCGCCAAAGCTCCGCCGCAAGCGACGGCAAAATCAACGAGGTCGGCACAACCAGCCAGAAGCTCCGAGTCCGCAACGACCCAGTCGCTCAACTCGACCTCGGCCACTTCCATGCCGAGTCTTTCGCTAAGCTGCCGACAGTTTAGGGCCCCGGTCGAATCGAGCACCCTAAGCTGAGTTACCGGCTCACCGGCACCAAACAGGGCAATGGTTAAAGGCACCTCTCTGGCCAACAGTTTGGCTCTATCCTGCGTGGGCCCGACCAGAAAGGCCCGCATGCCGGGGCTTTGGCGTGATTCTGCAAAGCCGACAAGGTAAGCGCTGCGACCCGACAGCATCACAAAGAGTGAATTTGGACCGTCAGCAGGCCGGAGGTTTTGCTCAATAAACCTCGACAGACAGACTATATCGGGTTCCACCGCTACAGGGTCAATGCCGTTGCCCTGCAGGGCAGTAAGGATTTCCGATAGTATCTGGTGTTCAGCAGTGAATACAGCCAACTGAGAACCGCCCTGGTCCGTCGAAGCTATCTTGTAGGCTACGGCCACGCTGTTTATATCCGCGGAAAGGGCCCCTTCCGTGTCAAATTTGATTGTCTGATTGATTTGCCTCGTGTCGGTGAAATCACTGTGAAGCTTGTGCTGCATAAACATTGCGCGGTCCACGGCCACATATGCCTCGGCAAAGGTCAACTGCCTTTCGGCACAGCCTGCCGCTATCAGTCGTGCCAATTCCGACATCGCCGCGCCGCTGTCGGCGTCCTGTTGCGGCTCCAAAGAGACATCGAAGGCGCCAAGAATTCGTCTGCCCTTGCCCAACGAGTCGAGGCAGACGACAGTCGCTCCGGTTTTGCTCAGATAGATTCCCAAATAGTTTTTGTTTTCCACTTTTATCTCGCTCCCAAAACCGGTCTTCAGCCGGAAATCATTGCAATCCTATTAGTTTTCTTCTCATCCTTGGTTATGGCTATCACTGCCGACGCCTCTGCGGCGCCACTGACGGCGGTCACCCTGATTGTAAAAAAGGTGCTCCTGGTTGTAATGTACTGTTCACACTCGCGAATGGAGTCGGAGTAGCTGAACAAGACGTTTTTCAAATCAGCTATATCTTTGAACGGTTTTTGGCGTCTTCTCAGGATGATTTCCTGGGCTATATCAACGGCGTCGCCGCCGAATGTAAAGGCGGCTTCCAGCACATGCCGCGGGGCGGTATTGACGTTGACTTTGGCCGAACCCCAGATGCCAATATACTTCAAAGGCGCTTCTTCTCTGGTCTCACTGACTATTGTGGGCCTTGCCAGAGTCTCGGTATCTATCAGCGAGCTGTGAAGAACTCTTGAGAAATCCGCCGCCTGTTCGGCTACCTGCTGTCCAGGCGATACTTTGGTCGTGACGTATCGGCGAGAGGCGGTTTTAGGTCTCCGCACGCCCCGACGCGCTGTTGTCGGCCTTGTTACACGTTCTCTCTTGGTGATTTCCCTGAACTTGAGGCGGAAGGGTTTTTCTTTGCTCAATTGTTCCAACTGGTCCTCTATCGCATAGATTTGAACCTCGTTGACATCCATCCACTCGCAGAAGTTTTCGAAGCCGGCCAGGACTTCGCGTTTTATCTTGTCATCATCTGTGAGCATCCAGCCGATGGGATACTTGGCGTTCTCGTCTTCAATTTCAATGGTAACCTTCGCCGAGCCTATTTCCAACTCGATTGGTTCAGTTACGTACGGCCAGGCCGGGCCGTAAGGGCCCGGAATTACGAGCAGGTTCGGGTCATTGAAGTTACCTGCGAGCCCAGGACGCCCAATGTCATTCGTATCATTAACGTTGTTGAGGTCGTTGGCTCCACCGACGTTTGTCATAGCATTAAAGGCATGTAAGAGGGCGTCGTCCGTGATATTGGCAATGTCACCAAGACCGCCTTGCGTGAAGTTGGCGTCCGCGCCGCGTTCGTCAGCCCTGATGGCAGCGAGTTCATCAAGAAGCTCCTGGTACTCCGGCTCGCTAAGATGGAACAGGTCGGAGAAATCAGGTACATTTGGGCGGCCTATGAGGCTGGGTGAGATGTCTTGAAGTCTGGTCAGTGCGTATTTTACCGCTGAATCGCACCCATACCGAGCCGCCTGATAATCCATAATGTACTGGCTGCGGCGGCGCTGAGTGGAAACCTTGCTGCTCAAAGTGTAACCCAGGGTGGTGAGCACCACCAACAATACGAGGGTCACCAGGAGCACAACACCTGAGCGATGTGTTCTGTCGTCACAATTTGTTAAGCTCTGGTTATTCATCAGTCTACCTTCGCGTGGTTTTGACTTTTGCTTTTGACCCTGTATCACTTATCCTGTCCGGCTTTTCTTGCTCATCATCGGCATCTTCGTTATCTTCCAGTGCTTCGTCGTCTTCGGGGGCTTTTTCATCTTCCGGGGCGCCGAGCGCCTGGGCGCTATCGGGTATGAATACAAAGCCGATTTTTCTGGTTCTGTTAATAGCTATGGTTCGCGTAAATTTCTCTTGCTCTGGTACCTCCAGGGTACCTTCAAGAGTTTCATAAGGCTCGGCAAAGGAGATGGCTACCACAATGCCGGTCGGCATCGTCTTACCGGGCCAGTTCTTTACGAACTTGTCTTTACCCTGGGGGACCTTTATATCAAAATACGTGACACCGGAACATACCTGCACGAATGGGTACGCCTTTTCCCAATCAGCTCGCGGCTCATCGAGCAGCTTGTCTTCCAAGGCCATTCCACTGTGCTTGCGGTACAAAACGAGGCCGTTGGCGTCGCTTTCGTAATCATAACTGCTCTGCCAGACTATCGTCTCGAACTCTTCGTCCCGCCCCTTTTTCTTGATAGTCTTATAGATTCTAAGCCTGGCGGCCTGGTAAATTCCTATGATTTTATTGTCGACAAATACTTTCGTGTCGGGGCCTGAGCTGATTATTCTGTCAAGGTCCTCTGCGATTCGCTGCAGGACTTCTCTGGCCAGGCGACCCTTGTCAAGGTTTCGACTGATTGTCGCGGCGGTGCCTCGGGCATGAGTGTACACGGTCAGAACGGCAACCAGTACCATGGACCCTATGATTACCGCCGCCATCACCTCGGCCAGCGTAAAACCACTTCGGCGTCTGATTAGTTTCGATGCAAAATTCATAATCATTGCGTCACCATTTGAGCGTACTTAGCAACCACGCGAGTTGTTCATCCCTTGTCATATCATCCCAGTTATCCGGCAGCCAGTCGGGGCGTTCCTCCTGCTTTGGTTTTGGTTCATCATACCCCGGCTGCTCTGCGTCCTTCTGTTGGTCAGCCACTCTTTTCATCACATTCAAATACACCCGTCTTGCAAAGAGCTTGTCTTCCGCGGTCGGAGCACCGCCGGCCCGTTTGTAAAGCTCCAGCTCATAAGTAATGAAACCACTGCTGTCGGTCCTGAGCATTCCATTTTCGACCCACTGCTCGATAGTCTCAACATCGACGCCGGCATACGCAGCAGCTTCCTCGATAGTCTCGACAATCTGGCCGGCCAATTCCTCTTCTCTTTGCTTGTTTTGCTCGGCAACCTGCTTGACCTGTTTGTCGGTCAGCTTGGTCAGCCAGTGCGTTAGTTCAATGGTCTGCGTCTGGCTTTGTGCGTCGAAGTATTCGGCTGAGCACACGGCCCGGACCCACATTTGCGAGGTCAGCGGTTCGTTGAAAGTCTCAACAATCGTCTGCCAGGCAATGTCGGGATATAATTCGCTCGTGCCGTACTCGACAGTCTCTTTCGACGACCGGAAGGTGAGAATCTCCTCCATATTGTTTCGTGCGACCTCAAAGGCCCGCGTGCGCAATGTTAAATCCGTCGCCGTGCACACACTTCGATGGATAACAACTACTACGCTCGAACTGACCAGGGCCAGTATCATCAGAGCGCCCATAACTTCGGGCAGGTTAAAGCCCCGGCGTCTGTGTCGACGTCTGGATTGTTCTTTTTCAAAACAATACATTTTCCTGAGCCTTCGGCAAAAACAGTTCGACATCACCTTCTTTTAGTTCCACTATTCTGTTCAGACGGTTAACCACTACCGAGTGGGGCTGTTCCTCATGGTCGAGCAGGACGATTTTGCCGCCATATTGCCAGCCTGAGTGCCCCGCCCGGAACTTTGCTATTCCATCGTTCGTATAGTCGTCGTCATCGAACATCACATACGACACCCAGCAATTGTCACTAAAATAGCTGTCCACAATTATCTCTTCTTCCAGCACCTGCGACAGAACAGGCGATGTTATCTCACGAAGCATATATGCCTGTTCGGCCAGGTCGATAATCACTTCGTACCTTCTGTTGCTCTCCGCGGCGCCATTGGCGGCCATCTGCATCGTAGAGACAAAATCCTGAATATCCGCCTTGAACGTATGCTTTCTCAGCAGCCCGAAGAGGTTCGGCATCGCCAGGAGCAGAAGCAGCGACATTATTACGATAACAACAATAAGTTCGGTGAGTGTGAAAGCGGCAAACCTCGCGGTGTTTCGCTTAGTATGCGTCAGTGCTGTACAGGTCCGTATCATAGCCCTCACCACCTTCTTCGCCGTCGGCGCCCCAGCTCACTATTCTAAAGTCGCCTCCTCCTTCCGGGTAACGTTCATAATAGAACTCGCGGCCCCACGCATCCCTGGGTATGTCGGTTGTCTCCAGGTATCCTCCCTGTGGATAATTTTCAACATCGGTAGGCGGCTCGATAAGAGCGTAGAGTCCTTCCTCTTCGGTAGGAAACCGGCTGGTGTCCATCTTAAACTCACTAATCTTTGTATGGAGCATCTTAAGGTTCATCTTTGTAGTGACGACCCTGGCCCTGTCTATCTGGTCGGTCACCCTCGTAGCTACCAATGTAAACAGCAGGCCCAGTATAATCAGCACGGCCATAAGTTCTATCATCGTAAAGCCTTTGCTAATCCGTTGCCTTGTCTTTCTCATTTTCCACAACTCCTCAAAAGAGTTTTGAGTTTTGAGTTCTTAGTTAAGAATAAGCAACTCAAAACTAAAATTGGCCCGCTGAAAGTTGAAGTATCGGCAATATCGTTGCATAGGCAATCACACCAACTATCAGAGCCATCACAATTATAATAAGGGGTTCGACTGCTGCGCTCAATCTTTCAATAACTACGTCCGTCGAGGCTTCAAGGTTTTCGCTGATATTTTTTAGCATTGTCTCCAATTCGCCGCTTTTTTCACCCACAGCTACCATATGGGCGATTGCCGGGTCGATGACACCGCTGTCCTTAAGCGGCGTTGCGATATCGGCGCCGGCCAGAATTCTCTGCCGGGCCTGCTGGACGGCCCTTTTCATCAGACTGTTGCCGGTCACCTCGGCAACGACACGAAGTGAATCTGCCATGGCGAGGCCGGAACTAAGCAGCGTCGAAAGAGTGGATGCAAAACGCGCCACAACCCTCTGCCTGACAAGAGGACCGAGTATGGGCAGAGACAGTAAAAATTTGTCCCGCATATACGAACCACGAGGCGTCTTCAGGAACCGCCGTACAGCATAGACGATGCCCCCCGCCACCGCAAGCACGATGATTAACCGCCAACTGGTCAGCGTATGGCTGACGTTCATTAATTGCCGGGTAATCCAGGGTAATTGCCCACCTGTTTTTTCGATTTGAGCAGCTACTGTCGGGATGACCTTGATGGTCAAAAAGAAAACTGCAGCTATACAAAACAAGATTAGGACAATCGGGTATATCATCGCGGTTATCACCTTGGATTCCACCCGCTGGCGTTTCTCCATAAAACCTGCAATGGTCGCGAGGCTGCCTCCCAGAGTTCCGGTGACCTCTCCCACACGAACCATACTTATAAATATCACATCAAAATAATCACCATAATCTTTCAGGGCGTCGGCAAAGCCTTCACCGGTAACCACCCTGTC
The DNA here is from genome assembly GCA_030607345.1 of Planctomycetota bacterium. The sequence continues at coordinate 6,920 of JAUWKC010000068.1, forward strand.
GCGAATGTCGGCAATGGCATTTTTTAATCTGGGGTCGGATGTCTGCAGAATAAGCACCGACAGCGCCTCGGTCAGCTTGATGCCCGAGTTGAGCAGTGTCGCCATCTGCTTGGTAAAGTCAACCACCTGACTTCTGCTGCTCCTGCTGAAAGCCGGCAAGAAGGCAAACCTACCCTCCCGCGGAGAACTCAACTCCGTGACCGAAGTGGGGTGAATGCTTCGGACCCTTAGCTGTTTTCTGGCTGCGTATGGGTTCTCAGCGGCGATGGCGCCTTTGATTTTCTTACCGCCTGCCGCTATCGCTGTGTATTGGTATCTGGGCATAACAATTCTTCACTCAAATCAAATCCGCCTGCGTGACCCTGAGGGCCTCGGCAACCGTGGTTATTCCCGCCAGCACCTTTTGCGCCCCATCCATTCGCAGCGTCTGCAGACCTGCGTTAAGAGCGGCTCTTTTTATCGTACCGGCACTTTCCCTCTTGTATATGAGGTCCTGTATTTCCTCGTTAATGGGCATCAATTCATAAATACCTGTTCGGCCCCGGTAACCCGTCTGGAAGCATTTCTCGCAGCCGGCGCCTTTATAGAACTTCCCGTGCGTTCCATCGGTGCCGTCGCTTTGGGCCTGGCTCGGCAGTAAACCGAGCTCGCTCAGTTCATGAGCAGAAGGCTCATATACCTGCCTGCAATCCGGACATATTCTCCGCACCAGGCGCTGCGCCATTATAGCAATCAGTGAGGAACTTGCCAAGTACGGCTCAACGCCGAGGTCCAAAAGTCGGCTGACCGCCCCGGCTGAGTCGTTGGTATGCAGCGTGCTGAAAACCAGGTGGCCCGTAAGCGAAGACTGAATCACCATCCTGGCCGTTTCGACGTCTCGAACCTCGCCGACCA
>JAUWKC010000256.1 GCA_030607345.1 Planctomycetota bacterium
GAATACGCCAAATAGAGAGATTTCTCCTTACACTCGGTCCCTTTGCCCAGCTTGCCCACAGCCTCCTCGTATCTTGCCAGTATAAAAAGCCCCACACCCACTGCCAGCCGGGCCTGCTCAGCCGTCCGCGACATATTCTCCGCCACCTGCTCAGCAAAGGCTCTTTCGTTGCTCTCGCTGCTGTGAACCCACTGCGAAAGCCTTTGAATCTCTTCCATCGAACACTGCTGGTCACCAAACAAATCAATCCTTAATTCGGCAATCGCTTCCATCCCGGTCTACTCCTGCATACTCTTTCTATTACCACACCTGTTTTACTATACATCCTCAGCAAGCCACGTATTATATAGCTCCCGCCTGGTTTTGCAACACCTTTTTCGGCCCGCAGATGCAGGTTAAGACGCCGAACTTGCAACTGGAACTGCTCTTTCACGGCGATTATAGCCTTCCACTTTGTGTGTTTTCAACGTTATTCCAGGTAAAGGCACGGTGCTTTCATTTTACATTTTGGACTTTCTTCGCTGCTTCTTTGGCAAAGTAGGTGATGATGACGTCGGCGCCGGCGCGTTTGATGGAGGTCAGCATCTCCATCATCGCGGCATTTCTATCCAGAAGCCCGGCATCGGCGGCAGTATTCAGCATCATATACTCGCCGCTGTCGTTATAAGCTGCGAGGGGACGGTCAAACCGCTGCCCGGCGCGGTGGATAATATCCAGAAAGCACAAGGCGGGCTTTATCATCACAATGTCGGCCCCCTCTTCGATGTCAAGGGCAATCTCAGCCATAGCCTGGTCGCCGTTGGCGGGGTCCATCTGATAACCCCTGCGGTCGCCAAAGGCCGGGGCGGATTCGGCCGCGTCGCGGAAGGGCCCGTAAAACGCCGAGGCGTACTTCGCAGCGTAGGACATAATCGCCGTGTCACTAAAGCCGTTTTCTTCGAGCGCCTCACGGATATAACGCACACGCCCATCCATCATATCACTGGGGGCTACGATATCGGCCCCTGCCTGGGTGTGTGACAGGGCCGCTTTCGCCAGCAGCTCACACGTCGCGTCGTTATCCACTTTGCCGTTACTGATAACACCACAGTGACCGTGGTCGGTATACTCGCAGAGGCATACGTCGGTGATGACCAGCAGTTCCGGCACAGCTTTCTTGATTTCTCTGACCGCCCGCTGGACGGCGCCGTTTTCCGCCCAGGCCTCTGAACCGGCAGCATCCTTTTTTGCCGGCAGACCAAAAAGAAGCACCGCCGGTATCCCCAGTTCAGCAACGTCTCGAGCTTCTGCGGCGATTGTATCGGGCGAAAAGTGAAAACAGCCCGTCATCGACTTAATCGGCTCTTTGAGACCTTTGCCCTCACGAACAAAAAGAGGATAGACAAAATCATCCACACTCAAGGCGGTCTCACGCACCAGGCGGCGCATCGCCTCGCTCGTCCGCAATCTTCTCATTCTTGTCTTCGGAAAAAGCATTTACCGCACTCCCTGTATTTCCATGTCTGATACTGTTTTGAGTCTCCCGACCTTAGCCGGCCTCGTGGTTTCGCAAGCTCGCTGGTAATCATCAGTAGTTTATCGCCAATATTTTGTTGTCATGTTCGTCTGTCGCCCTGACACCGTGCAGCGACTTTCGGGATTCGCCCTGGCCAATATTGATAGTATAGCTGCCCCTGTGGAAGACCTTCGGCCTGAACGTCTGGCCGCTGATACGCAGCGTATAGACGACTTGATTATTGGATTCGTCGATAATTTGCACCACAGGATTGAGCTTGTTGTTTATCTTGAGGCTCGGCAGATAAGCGACTGCCTTTCGGCCGTAGTTATCCTGCTGGCTGATAGTCATCGGCCAACCGGGGTACTGCCTGGCGTTTGGCTCAGCCACATCCACATTTCGGGGCCAACATTCGAACGTGATTTGACGTGTACGCTTATCGAATCTGACAACTCCGAATCCTGCGGCGCGGGTAGTCAGCTTGTCGCCGGCATTCGGCTCTTTGGTTGGATTGGCGACAGCCCAGCAAGTTGTCTTGTTACCGAAACCATCCAGATATTCACCGGTATATTCCGGCAGACCGGCGACGCGATTGCCACCCGGAGTCAGCGGGTCCCACCACTGAAGATAAAAGTTGGCAATCGACGGCACACAAAACGAATAACATGCGTCGTTCCATTGTTCGATACCGTGATGGAAAATGCTGGCTAAGTGCTGGTCGCCGGCGATATGGACAGCAAAGGCCTTGCGTATTTCCGCCAGGGCCCTGTTGCGTCCCGTCTGGGGCCAGCCGTTCGAATCCAAATCAGCCAGGACTCGGTAACCAACTTTGCCATGAACATGGGCGCCGCCGCAGAAGATTGTCTGTGACAGGACCGCCTTCATATCACAATCGTGCCAATCCGCCGCCCAATGCCGCAAAAACTCCAGTTGACGCTCGCCAAGCAGCTTCGCCCCGGCAACATCAAGACTTTTCGGGTCATAATCAGGCTCAACGATGTGGTCCGGCCGCGGACCCCGCTGCGGAACCAGGCCGGCCGGGCCTGTCTTGAACTTCCGGTCCTCGATAATGGCAAAGCTGATACGCCCTATTGTCAGCGAAGTGTAATAGACTCCAATACCCCGCCGGACAGGTGTCGGGTCATACGGGTCGGGCAAATGGCTCGTCTGCGTCCGCTCGACCTCTTTGACATATTCGACCGGCCGGAAATAGCCGCCGTCATCTCCGGCCTCCCTATTGGATTTCCTGCCTTCGGCTCCCCACAGATTCGACTGGCCCACGTCGTGGTCATCAGGGATAGTCACCATAGGGATATTGCGTATAATCTCGCCGAAGTCACGCCCAAATTTCAGCCAGTACGCGTAATGCCTCGTATGGTCGTACACCTGGTCGCCCGAGAAAAACAGCAGGTCCGGCTTAATCTTCTTTACGTTCTCGATGATATCGGTCCTGGGGATGTCACCGTCGTGGCGCCGGTAGACCGAATTACCCGTAAAAGCGGCAACCACAATCGTGTCTTTATCAACGGGGTCTCTCTTGATAATACCGTCATAGAACGCCGAGCTGCCGTGAGCCAGCCGATATTTGACATCCCTGCTCGAATCCCAGTTCTCTATCCGAAACGTCGCAATGCAGCCCTTCTCAATCACATCGCTTTCGGCAATCTCAACCCATCGGCCGTCGCTTCTTATCTCGAGACGTACCGTACGAGGGTCATCC
>JAUWKC010000189.1 GCA_030607345.1 Planctomycetota bacterium
AGTACTATCATACTGACGATTATCTTAACCAGTATCTCGAATATCTTGACGCCCCTGCCGCCGGCGCTGTAGGTCATAGTAACAGTCAGGCAAATTGCCAGAAAAATAGCACCGGCAATCATTTTACTGGGTACTTCCGACATTACCGTCGACCCGAGGAGCCCGGGCAGGATGTTCTGCCGCAGTGCGACGGTCCCGAGAGCGAACTGAGGCAGCGACCAGACGAGGTTTGCCATCATTGAGGCAATCAGCCAGCCCCAGCCGAGGATGGGACTGACGTGCTCGTTGATACCACGCAGCGGTCGCTCGCCCGTCGAAAGTGTTACATACGCAATTGCGCTTAGCATAATGATACCCAATATCATAGCCAACGGCTGAAGCCACATACAACCAAAGCCCAACAGCACGCCGAGATACAAGCTCGATGACAGCGAGCCGCCGCCCAGGGTGATACCGCTCTGCAGCCAGCCGGGGCCCGATAACTTTAAATACGTCTTAAAAACAGCGCCTTTACCTTTCTTCTGCGAATCCAATATCAATTGGCGGTCTTTTTCGATGTGCGGATTCATGTGCATCACTTGCTGAGGTCTTTCGCCGTTTCCAGCCATGTTTTGGTCTCCTGTCTAATGCTTTATGGGACGTTCCTGGACAAAATATATTCTCGGGTTTTCAAAACGACTTCCGGGTCTGTTTCAAACGGCAGGCAGCCCGTACCTATACAAACCTTCTCCCTATTATTTGCGAGTTGCAATACTCTGTCAACTTCCTTTTTGACGGCTTCAAGATTTCCTGATGTCATTGGTCTCGGATCCATATTGATTCTAACCATTACTTCAGGATGTGCTTTCATTATTTCCATGAACATTTTCTGGTCTGTCCCCACAGGGCAGCAGACATATCCTGTCCCTGTTTCCAGAATTGCCTCAAGAATTGGAGCTGTATTACCGCCTATAACACATGGAACGGGGTGACCTACGACGGCCGCTGCTTTCTCGATAATAGAAAACAGAGCGCCAAGCTCGATACTCCTGAAGTCTTGTGGAGACATCAACGGAGGCACCGCCGCCGATTCAAAAAACGCAATGTCCAAACCATGATGAACGATTTCTCTGCAAAACTCTACTTGCCCAGTCACAAGATGTAACAGAGTCTCAATAACCGAATCCGGGCTGGTTGCAATCTCGCACAGCAGGTTCTCAAAGCCCATCAGGTTTGTTGCTATGGAGAAGGGACCGGCCACAGGTAGTCTCACATCCGCCCCCGGGCATTCGTTTGAAACTCGTTTGGCGGCTTCTATAGCCATTGGAATGCGACCATCTTTTTTGGGATCAAACGGCTCCAGGTTCATCAATTCTTTTGTCGTCGAGTATGGATGTTCGTGAATCGCGGGAATCCCATTGCCGCTTGGTTTTTCTACAGTCGCCCCGTATGCTTCGGCTTCAAGGTTATAGATATCTATCCCAACCACAACAGGGGCATGATTATAAAGACCAAATGCTTCTATGTTGCCTTGAGCTAAGAGGTCCCCACTTCGCGATACTTCCCAGGGGCTTTTGCCAATTACTTTGGCTGCGTGTTCATATACGGAAGGCGAAAACTGCATTCGTCTTAATTCCTTTTTCTCCGTTTAATTTCCCGGATTATCGCGGCGTTGTCCAAATCTCCATCGCCTGCTTCGATTGCCTTTTCCAAAGCGTCTAAATGTACCCGCGACAGGGGCAGTTCCTGACCGGCTTTTTCCGCGTATTTCAGGATAAGGGAAACATCCTTGTGGTGCTGGCGAATCCTGGATTCGGCGGTGAAATCATCGCTCAGCATCTTTTTGCCCTTTGTATCCATAACAGCCGAGTAAGCGGGAGTTGCTTTGAGCAGTTCCAGAAAGGTCTCCGGCTCGAGGCCCAGTTTGCTTGCAAAGACAAGTCCTTCGGCCAGAGCTGCGCGGTTCAATCCGAGGATAAGATTGCTGGCGAGTTTGGCTTTTGAGCCATTGCCGGATGGCCCCAGGTAGAATACCTTTTCTGTAAGAGTCTGGAAGATATCAATACAAATTTCGAACGCTGCCTTTTCGCCGCCAACCATAAAAACGGCTTCTTTGTCCCTGACCTGTCGGCTGGAGCCGGAAATAGTCGCGTCCAGCAGGTAAATTTCGCGTTGTACAAGCCGTTGCGCAAGCGCCATGGTTTCGTCGGGATCGCCGGTGGTCGTATCAATAATATATTTCGACAGTGTTTTTGCCTCCAGGATACCAGCGGGGCCTTCGACAACATGGCGGACAATATCTGTATCCGGGAGCGAAAGGACAACACGCTTAGCTGCCTGTGCTACCTCAGTCGAACTGCTGGCGGTTTTTCCACCTAACTGTTTGAAGTGCCTGCACCTTGCCGAATCGATATCGAAGCCAACGACATCGAAATCGCCGGCTAACAGACGCTCTGCTATCGCCGTTCCGACAAGGCCCAAACCCACAAGACCGATCTTATCTTTCATACTTTTTATCTCAGAGATTTAATATAGCTAACATTACCAAAATGCAGGCCAAGCAGATTCCGAGTGCGACCAAAAAGCCCACCCATGACTGGCGTGAGGGCTTGACAATAAAGAGTCCGCCGGTGGTTAGCCAGCGTCTGGATTGTGGTACAGCCTCGTCGAGAGGCGAATCGAGTTTCTCTTCCTGGCCGATAGGCACATAAATCTTAGTGAAAAATTTCTCGATTTGCTCAGCTTTCCCAGGTTTGGTAATTAAACTGCCGATCACGCCACCCAGCAAGCCCGCGCAAATCGGCACGCCGATTGTGATTGCACGTATATCACTGGTATACTCAATTACGTATCGAGTCAGGATGAAGGTAACTACGGCTGAGATGGTGCTGCAGAACATCCCCGTCGTGTTCATTCTCCGCCAGAGGCTGCCCATCGCCGTGGAAATACCGACAAGACTTAAGATGTTGAAATAATCAAGTATCGTTTTGACAAGGCTGCTTCGCATCCAAATCGCTCCCACAAGGGATAGGATGGCAATGACAATGCCTATCATCCGGGTTGCATGTACGAGCTGCTTCTCGTCGGCCTTCGGATTTACGTAAACGCGGTAAATATTTTGAGAAAAGAGTCCCGCCACCGTCACCTGTACCGCGTCGCCCGATGACATGGCCGCGGCCATAACACAAGCGAGCATCACACCCTGGAGCACAGGCCCCAATAGATGGCTGATTGCATCGCCGAAAGCGGCGTCCTTATGGATTTCCGAGCTTGAATTGATCAGATACGTCAGCCAGCACAATCCAAGCACGCACCAGCCTATGGTGCAGATACGCTTGAGCACGTTGCCATAGGTAAAGCCGACCCGTCCCTCCCATTCGGTCCGGCCTGCAGCACAGACGCTCATAAGATGTGGAAAGGCCAGCGCAGTCAACGGGGCGTTAATACACAGCAAAAGCACCGTTAGCAAATTAAACCTTTTAGGGTCGAACAAGCTCAAATAATTGCTGTCTGCCGCCGCCAATGTGGCTCGCATACCAGCCAGGCCGCCGACCTCTTCGAGGCCGAGTGCCGCAGGAATCGCAATGAACGACAGGGCGATAATCATCAGACCCTGAATCATGTCCGTGCGTATCGCCGCGATTATCCCACCCCAGTAGCTGTAGATTATAAACACCGCTGTACTAACGAACAGGATACCGAAGAACCAGATTTCGCTGTCCTGCGTCGCTGCCTTACCCATCATCCCCTGTACCGTGCGCGTTGTCGCAAGCAGAATACCCGCCAGAAAAACCATCATCCCAACCGCCGCGACGATAATGTACAGTATACTGGCCGACCTGCCGAAACGCTCTCGGAAGAAGTCGGCCATCGTCAGGCACCGCATCCGCCGAATTATCGGCGCGATGAGCCAGTAGAAAGGCGTTCCGAACATCCACATCCAGGAGACCCAGATGCTGGATGCCCCGCTTACAACCCCCTCGCTCATTACTCCCGCTACGTTGCCGGGATGGGTGCCGGCACCAAAGGCGTGCATTATCATCATAGGTGTGCCGAACTGCCGATTACCCAATAAGTATCCTTCCTGGCTGTGAGCGCCTCGCTTGCTCCACCAGCCCATCAGCAGCATACCGGCGAAGTATAATACCAGTATAATCCAAATTGCGTAGTGTAATCCGAGAAATTCCATAGCTGCTCCCTAACAGTTGAGACTGAATATACTTGACCTTGTGGCGCTAATACGTTTTGACAGGGACCTCTGCACCGGCTTTTTCGGCCGAAACGTAAGCGCTATATATCGTCGAGATACAGTCTGCCGCC
>JAUWKC010000110.1 GCA_030607345.1 Planctomycetota bacterium
AGAATTGAGAAATCAAAGAAGTAAAAAGGTAAAAAATAATATTAAATAAGACAATCTCGGCTCTCATACTCAATTAAGAAGGGAAGAAAACGAAAAATTTGAACTAATAAATGCAAAACAAAGCCAATTTCCGAAGAGATAATAACGACTGTAACCACAGCTCTAACAAGCCCTTACGAACACAAACCACCCCTGGAGGCCCCAAAAAACAAAGCCAATTCAAACCCACCGTTCCTGCGGATAACCCTTAAAGCTTTTTCACCTGGGCCGATAAGCTCCGGTGGTGTCATAAGAGACATACTCCACCAGGGCTTCGAGCCCCCCCCCGCCGCCGAACTGGATATAGGCGTCGCGCGGTGTTCGGTATTCGCAGCGTCGTGTTCCGATGAGCTTGCCGTCACGATATATCTGAACAACGCGGTCAGCGCGAACAGCCACGCGGTACGTGTGCATATCATCGGTGTTATCCATGCCTTCGGCGACCGGCGTGAACTGCTCGAAGTCCAGCAGCGCCGAGCCAACCACGAAACCTTCGTACCAGTAAACGCCGGCATCGGTAATAGAGACTGCGTAACGTGCGGCGGCTCCGTCGTAAAGCTCAATGTCGACACCGCGTCGGTTGGCCGAGCCTTTCAAAACCTGTGCTCTAATCTCGGCGGTAAAGCCCTTTTGGTGGTCGACGGCGATAAAAGGTTCGGAGTCGTCGCTCCTCAGATAGAATCCTCTGCCGTCTTTGATTGTTATTTTCAGCAGTTTTCCCGGGGACCGGCCCTGCGGGTTCGAGACCCATTTGCAGTCCGCCGACATCTGCTTTGGCTTGTAGCTGTTTGGCAGCTTGGTCCTGCCCGGCAGACGTTGCGACTGCGGCTCCGGCGGTGTGGGCGGCGCAGCGGGCGGCGGTGTCTGGAGCCACTTGAGGTTGAAGGCATAATGCTGCCTGCTGCTGAGCAGATGAATAAGACCATCGGCGCTCTGGCAAACCGCAAGATAACCCGACGCTTCGCTTTGGTAAGCGTCCATCGTGATAAGATGGCCGTCCATAGTCTCGATGTCTTTGGCGGGACCATCGGTTGTTATCAGGCGCCGGCAGGGCCAGGTTTTACCTTCGTCGGTTGAGACGGCGCCGAACAGGCCTGAGATTGAGTGCTTACCGCCTGAGGCGTCGGCAACCATAATTCTTTTGCAAAAGGATGCGAAGAACAAAGGTCCCTCGCTGAGCCTCAGCAGAACGGCTCTTTGTCCCCAACTGATGGGCTGGAACTGGCTTGGATAGTGCTGCCAGGACTTACCCATATCGTCGGAAATGCTCATCGGCGTTTTCCCGTCTATGTTTCTCTCTCGTCCGAAAGCAAGGAGTCGGCCGTCGTTCAACTGGGCGACGCAGGCGTGCTTTCCTCTGATGCTGCCCGCCGACTTATACCAGCTAAGTCCCTTGTCGGTGCTTATCCAGACAACGTTCGGGCCTTTGTCGCAGGAAATGACATAGAAGCCCTGTTTTGTCTGGAACACGGACTCGACAGGCATTCGGCTTTGCCCGTGGTCGGCGATAATGTGCGGCGCCGACCAGGAGGCGCCGTTGTCTTTTGACGTGCGCATAACCATAGCGACGTTTCTAATCTGCGGGGCAAGTCCGTTGAAGTGATAGATGGTGTTTTCTCCGTCGAACCATAGTGCGTGTCCGTGGTCGTTTCGGTCGGGAGCGTCCCAGAAAAGAGATGCAGGCTCCCAGAGGTCATTTCCGCAGCGTAGTCGGCTGGCGGCGACGGCGAGCTCACGCCCGGATTCACCGATGCAGGTGTGCCAGATGGCTAACAGGTCGCCGTTGGGACATTCGGCGACGGATACGAAGTGGTTGTGTTTGGCGTATAACGGTCCCCTGTTGCCGGGCGGCATAATGATGAACTTTCGGACGCCGTAGAAATAAGGTTTTTCCGAGTTGCCGCCGCGGTCGATGTCAGGGGGTACGTTCTGAGTCACGTCGATTTGATAAGGCTGGGGTGAAGCTTTCGGCAGCAGCCGGCCCTCAGGCATTTGGCCTATGACGACGCGAAAACCTATGAGTGAATGCTTATCTTCAGGCGTTGTGCCGAGTCGGTTGGCGCTTCGCAGATAATACGGTTCGGTGGAGTGGCTGCCGCCGCGAGTGACGCGGAAGTTTCCGGCGACGCGACCGACGGGGTCGGTTTGCTTGTCGGGCAGGTATGGTCCGTACCAATCGTAGCACCACTGCTCGACGTTGCCGTGCATATCATAGAGGCCCCAGGCGTTGGGCGTGGTTTGGCCCACTTTTAGTACGCCGTCATTTTTTTCGAGGAACTGCTGCGGCAGGGTATTTCCTGTGTGGAATGGTGTGGTGGTTCCAGCTCGGCAGGCATATTCCCATTCGGCTTCGGTAGGCAGTCGGCAGGGCAGGTGCTCTTTGTCGGAAAGCCACGCGCAAAAGGCCTGAGCATCGTACCAGTTAACATTTACGACGGCCTCGTCGTCTTGGGCGGCGCCTCGCAATTTTCTGTGCTCGGGGTCAAAAAGCTCGTATTGGAAGTTTGTCACGTCGCAGACGCCCATATAAAAAGGCCGGCTAATCCTGACGGTGTGCTTCGGATGCTCGTCGACGTCGCCCTGCGGATTCGTACCTCGTGATTCTGTTAATTCAACGGGCAGCGGGTTGCCTTCGAAGCCCATCTCGAATGTGCCGGGCTTAATACGAACGAAGTTCATACCGATAAAGTTGGAATACTCATCCGTCGCCGGCATCCGAGCGGACTGTGCCGGCTGTGCCAAAGCGAGTACCGCTGCCGGCACACAACTCAGTACAAATAATTTTTTTGTCAACGTTGTTCGAATCATAAGACTTACAGCTCCTTTTGTCCTTTGTAATCTCACCACTGGGGCGTTTGTGCAATTCGGCCTGCGCTATTTACCTGCGTTCTGATTCATAGAATAGCTGAGCAATTTATTATTATGCCATCGTGACGTCGCTTTTACTCTTGCGTCTGCGGTCCACAGCATCAGGATGTCGACGCCGTCTGCTGTGTAGTGCCACTGCCATTTCCCGGTACCGTCAGGATTCCAATAGGTTTCGGTGCCGACCCTGTCGCCGGCGCGGTAATTAACCTGCCACTTTTTCTGGCCGGTCGGGTAGTACCAGGTTTCTTTTCCGTGCAGGACAAGCCTGCCGTCCCGGCTGATACCGGCGCCGTATGTGACTTTGGTTTTGCCGCTGGGGTAATCCTCGTGATATTGCTTTACGGCACCGGGTCGAACGACTGTGCGGTCTGTCGGTGTGGGTGTGCCGCCTCGCCGGAGAATCCAGGCTTCATTCATTTCTATGTGAAGTTCCGGGTTGTTGTGCGAGGTAACCAGATGAATGAGGCCGTTGGCGGTTTGTGCAACGCCGACGTAGCCTACCGTTCTGACCAGGACGGGCTTTGCATCTTCGTCGAGTAACTGGTCGGCGTGGAGCTTTCTGATTTGCCAGGTTTTACCGTTATCGTCACTCAGTCCGGCATAGGCGCCGGGTCCTTCGAAACCGGTCACATTCGGGTCTCTTGACCAATTGAAGTTACTTGCATAGAAGAGACGGCCGCTTTGGAGTTTGAGCATAGCGGGGTACTGTCCGCCGCCCTGGCCCGGCACGGGCGAGCGGGTGACGCTCCAGGTCCTGCCCCAGTCGGTCGATACGTTTTTCGGGGCATAGCCGTCGATAGTTCTGTTCCTGGTTGCGTATGCAAGTATGGAATTGTCGTCGAGCACAACGAAAGTGGAGTGTAGTCCGAAGGTCCTGCCGCCGGTATCGAACCAGGTTTTTCCGTTGTTTTTTCCGGCCCAGAGTCCGCAGGTTGAGCCCCAGCCGTCAAAGGCTACGTATATGGTTCCATCGGGACCTCTGAAGGCGGCGTTGATAGGCTGGCGTCTGCCGTATCCTCCCGGTCGGCTTTCAAAAACGGGAAATTGTATCGGGCCCCAGGTAGCTCCGTTATCTGTCGAGGTTGTCCACTGAAATGGGTAGCCGCCCGTGAGGTGCGCACAGCCCCAGCCGAGCCAGATTGTGCCGGCGTCGTTCCAGATAAACGGACTGGCGTCGTTGGTATCGAGAAAATCGGGCCAGACGGAGGGTATATCCCATCGGCTGCTGCCGTGTCGGAGGCGGACCACGAGTATGGAAAGGTCCGGGTCGCTTTCGATGAAGCCGTTGTAATAGACGGCAAGGAGGTCGCCGTTCGGCAGGGCCAGTAGGGCGCCGTTGTGCTGGTTCGTACCGAGGCCGGGCGGCAGGCCGATTTTCCAGCCAGCGCTTACCATTTTTTCTTCGGTCAATCGAAGCAGGATTGGACGGGTTCTGTAATATGGCTTTTTCGGGTCCGGCCCTTTTTTAATATCGACGGGTTTCTGCTTGACGCATTGCTGGAAGAAAGGCGGTTGAAAGCGGGTGGGTTTTGTTTGGGGCATCGGGGCCTGTACGACGCGGAAGCCGATAGAGTGCCAGCCGCCCACCATACCTTTGGCCCGGTACGGCGAGGTATATTGCCGACCGGGCGGCAAAGGCGGGTTGATGCATCTGGTCTGTTTGGCCTGATACTCGGGGCTCGGCGGCGCGAAAGAGGGAGCTACTGAGGCGCGATTAGCCGAGCGTTTGTAGAATGGACTCAGGCCATGTGCCCAGGCATCGTAATCCCTGCCAAAATAGAAGCTCATTGTGGAAGCATCGAGTACATCCAGGCCGCCGCCGCGAACCACTTTCATCCAGCCGAACTCCGGGCCCACAGGGTCTGTCTGCGGGTCCTCCGGATAATGGCCGTACCAGTCGAGACACCATTCCAGCGGGCCTGTGTGCATATTTTTCAATCCCCACGGATTGGCGGTCTCGTGCTCCGGCGGGTTGAAACCACAAGAGAATGGAGTTTGTGTACCTGCGCGGCAGGCATATTCCCATTCGGCCTCGGTCGGGAGTCGGTATTGTGCGTTTTGTTTTGAGCTGAGCCATTTGCAAAAGGCAATGGTATCGTACCAGCTTACCGCCGAGACATAGGGATGGTGGTCAAGTCGCGCCTTGAAGCCCGGAAAGTCGGGCCTGAAGTTTCTGTACTGCTCGAGCGTCACCTCAGTTTCTGACATATAGAACGGTCTTGTTATTGTCACTTTATGTGTGGGCGTTTCGTCATAGTCGCCGTTTTTGAGGCGCGGCCGGCTCTGGCCATTGATTGCGACCAAATCGTCGGGCAAGGGCGTGCTGTCGGCGCCCATGATGAACGTGCCCGGCTCGATGCGGAGCATCTTGATACCGATGGAGTTTGTGAATTCGGCTTTTTGTGTGCTTTGGGCACAGGCTGCTTTGTCGGCCGGTTGAGACAGTATCAGCACGGCCGATACAACGATTGAGCATAGTGTGTTTTTCATTGCAGGCATCCTTTTTCGCATCTCGCAATTCGATTCATGAATTTTGCGGCTTATCGGAAAATGAGCATCCGAACGGCTTTTTCAACCTGAGTTCTTTCACTGTTCAGGTCAGCCGATTATAGCGAGCGTGGCTGGAACGACCAGGGATTTTTGGGCAGACATCAGGCAGGTCGGCCTTATGTGAAAGGCATAACAGCACCATCACCGGCCCAGGCTCGCCACAGTCAGCATGTTTTACTTGTTCGCAGATACGGTGGAAGTCCGGGCGGCGCTGCTTCGGGCGGCCTGGCTAATAAGGATGGCCAGGATGCTGATGAACAGGCCCAGCAGACCCAGGAGAATGGTCAGGGCGGCAAGCAGAACGATGTAAAGGATTATGAGTTTGGTCGAAAGCGGGGCTCTGCCTGTTGTTTTGGGCCAGATTTTGATTACAGCCAGAAGTGCAAGCAGCACAACAAGCACTATAGCAGCACCGCAGCATTTCTGTATCATTGTGACCGGTACGGCGAGGACGCTGAGTCGGGGCCGGCCTGAGGGTCGTGCGAAGTCGAGCCTGATACCGCCTCCGGGCAAGCTGACCGGCAGCGAATAAGTGCCGCCTGCAACATAGGGCTGGATGCTCTCGCCTTCGGCGGCCCTTTCGCTGGTTCCGAGCGTGAGCTCCTCGCGGTCTTCCTCAGCGCCCACATCGGAATAAGGCACCGTCACGCTCCGCCCGGCCTTATCCATTTTGGCTTGCGAGGTAGGCTCCCTGAGCCCTGTATACGTTCCTCCTCCGTACGCCATATCCAATTGTCCTCCGGCTGTCGG
>JAUWKC010000134.1 GCA_030607345.1 Planctomycetota bacterium
TATTAGCAGGCGTCCGGCCGACAGTCAAATCAACTTGTGCCCCTCGACTTTTCGGTTTCGTATTCGGAAACTCCGGTGATAGTACGCTGCCGGTATGGTAATTCCCACTGCCGCCGGCCCGGCAGGCGTATTCCCACTCCGCCTCCGTCGGCAGCCGGTACGCCAGGCCATCCTGGTGGCTGAGCCACTTGCACATAGCAGACGCGTCGTACCAGTTGACAAAGCACACAGCCTCGTTGTCTTCTTTGGAATAGCCTTTCTTTCCACGGAGCTTCGCGTGCTCCGGACGAAAGACCTCGTACTGGAAGTTCGTCACTTCGAACACGCCCACATAGAAAGGCCTGGTAATTCTCACCCGATGAACCGGCTTTTCGTCGTAGTCGCCTTCCTTGAGCGCATCAAAGAGCCCCCGCCCGCGAAAAACCGGCAGAACCTCCGGACGCAAAGGTTTCATTATCTGGCCCATCCTGAACCCGCCCGGTTCGATACGCACAAATTTCATACCGACGGAATTCGTAAAGTATTTTCCTTCCGGCGCCTCCGCCGAAACCAACGACCCCAATGCAAGGGTCAGAAAAAGAAAACATATAAATCCTGTACGCATTGTCCTGCTCCTCAACTTACTGACAACACTGGTTTTTGGACGTCTTTTGAACTCTGCTGGACCCACATCACCCAAGTGACTTGTCCTGTTTTCATCAGGGCTCAATATAACCTGAAACCGTCCATCCGGTCAAAGGATTTCGCTATTGCGGCTAAGGCTTACTTGCCGCTTTATCGTCTCTGCCGTACGTCAGCCTGCTCATTCGAACCCAAAGGCGTAGAGCTTCGCGTTCTGCATTTCGAACCGCAGACGCACTACCTGGCCGGCAAGGTTGCCAACGTTGGATTTGCCGGCCCAGGATACGACGTGCCTTACCGAATCAGTCTGAATCTGCTCACAGTCCTTAACGCCGAAGCCCGCTATTTCTCTGCCCGGCAGGGTTAGGATTCCCACCTTTACGAAACCTTTCGACGCTACATTTAAGACAAGCTTCTCGCCGTCGAAAACTATAGGCCGAGTTATGATAGTGCCGGTCTGCTCGCCGGCGTCAAGGGACACGAAGCCGTCCAGCCTTTGCGAAAGACGAACGGTGTTAGGCCTGCCGGCATTGGAATACTGCCAGATAGTGTCGCCCCGTCGCACCATTCCGTCCTGTACCCAGCCCAGACCGACCGATTCGCCGCCAACCTGGAGGCTGCGGGGCAAATATGGCTCGACGTTGTCCGTGTCGTATATGTGCCAGCGGATACCATCCCGGCTCACCGCCAGTTCCGTATGCGCGTTACGCGCAAGAAAAGCCACGTACATATCCGGCGCCCACGGATACTTGACGGCACGCGTCCTGAAGACATGCCCCCGGTTGGGATTGAACAAATCCGGACCGAACACCGTGATTCCTTCGCCGGTAACAGCCGGGTAAGGCCAGCCTTCGTAATACGGATTGGCCAGCTTCTTGAAAGGCCAGGCCTTGCCCACTTCACGCGTTTCAAATAGCGTCCCCCCGCGCCCATAGGCAGGGTAGTCGCCCGTGCTGTAACTGCCGTCGCGCTTTAGCAGATTGACGTAAACCCCTCGTTGGTCGTCCCAGAAGGTTTCGCACCCTCCGCCGCTGACGAAAGGCAGCATACAAGTCTCATTGCGACGCCAGTGTATTGCGTCCGGCGAGAAATACAGATAAATCCCGCGTTGGGCTATCCAGCCGGTGAACTTGAAGCGTTCCTCGGCGCTTATGTTTGGATTCGGGTCTTTGAAGAAACGGCCCCAGCAGGGCACGTGCAGGAACAACAAATTGTGGTGCCTTGAACCATCATGCTCGATGATACCGAGGTCCGGCTTTTGGAACTTGATGCCGTCATCGGAGACGAACAGCACAATGGCGCCTTCGTCGGAAGAGTAAGCGGGCGTCCGCAGGGTCCATATCTTTCCATCATGCCCGAAGAAGGGAGTATCGCCGTGAATCCTGATATTGGTGAATACAGGTTCACCGGGTGGATTAACTCTCAGCCGGACATTTCGCTTCTTCGCGATGATAATTTCGTCGATGAAAACGTGCTTTCGCGAACCAATCTTAATCGGCTCGTTGGGCAAATACCTCTTGTCGAACAGCAGCGGCGGACCGTTCGCAACAGCCGGCCCGGGGGCGCCCTTGCGATAGTTTCTGCTCAAGCTGTCCGGCAGGGCGAAGTTACTCGTATAGCGAATCACATCAGAAAAACGCAGCTCGTCGATATTTCCGTTGAAATTGCTGCCGCCGTGACGGTCGTGCCCGATTGCGAAATTGAACCGGTTTTGCCGCCGCGTCTCGAAGTCGGGTATGTCCGTTCTCACCTGCTTCTTAAAGATGCCGTAGGTCGTGTGATGCAGTGAATCAGGCCAATCTTGTCGAGGCAATTTTGTTCTATCTATTGGCAGGACCGTCACCGAGGGTTGGGCCTTGCCATCGACAAAGTAACTGAGCCTGTCACTGCCTGCCTGGCGAGTAAAAGCTATGTGATGCCACGCTCTGCCCCAGACCTGGTTAAGCACAATGGGACAGAGCGCCTTGAAACCTGCATAAGCATTTTCGACAACAAAGCCTTCTGCTTTCGTCTTCAAGGTCAGAGTAAAGCCCGGTTCGTACTTGCTGCCCAGGTCGATTAACACAACGTCCTGAATAGGATTAGACATCAGCATCAACCAGAATTCGCAGGTAAAGTCTCTGTCGGCAAGCGTATCGAGCAATTGCTCCGGCGGCATGGTCGGGCCCCAAAGTCCGCTGCCGGGCCTGCCGCTGACTTCCCTCATATGAGTAAATCCCACCATTCCTTTCCACGCTGCGTAGCCGACCGCATAATCAAGCCCCGGCGTCAATTTCAGACAATTGCCGAATTTGCCGCGTACCAGTTTTCCGCCCTTCATCAAACGCAGGTCATATTCGTATTGACCGGCATCGGTCAGGGTCGTGTAGGGATAGTCCGCCTCGTCGAAAAGCCATAGACCTACCGTATGCTCGTCCGCAAACGAGGGAAAATAATTCTTCTCCACTCCAACCGCTATTGCCCCCCCCCGACAGCGACCACCGCCAACAGACTTACAATCGTTCTAAAATTCCTGGCCTTCATAAAAACTTGTCCTTTCAAAAAGTCCTCATGTTCTTCCAAGTATCGCAGCAGTTTCTACTCTTTGAACTCGAACGCATAAAGCTTTGCGTTCTGCATCTCGAAGCGCAAGCGAACAACCTGCCCGGCGAGGTTGCCAACGTCGGCATTGCCCTTCCAGGTAACCACGTGTCGCACCGAGTCCGCTGTGATTGGGTCGCAATCATCGATGCCGTAGCCTGTCACCGGCCTTTTGGGTCTATTGGTTAGTCCCACGTTGTAACCGGTTATTTCCATAGCGGGCAGATTCAGAATTGCAACCTTCACCGGGCCTTTTGCCGCCACGTTCAAAATCAGTTTATCGCCTTGAAAAACAAAAGGCCGGGTTATCACAACCCCTGCCTGGTCGCCGGCGTCGAGTGAGAGGAAACCGTCGAGTCGCTGGGTGAATCGGACCGTGGCGAGGCCACCTCCTGTCATCCTACAATTTGCGTACTGCCGGAGTTCATCGCCCCGGCGTATGATGCCGTTGGCTATGTCACCGCTGGTAAAACCAGTGCTGTCAACAGTCCTGGCCTGCTCGTTCAGTTCCGGCTTTTCTCGTTTGTCCTGGTTAGTTTTTTTTGACTTATGCCTCGCTTTGCCATACGACTCCGGCTGCCAGTCAGGCTGGTTCATGAATCTGCCGCGCGGCATGTAAAATCCCAGTTCGGGGCGGATATTCCAGTTCACGGCATCCCGGCTGACGGCCATGTCGCAGCCGGAGCGGAACATAAACGCCACGTAGGTATCCGGCGCCCACTCGTATTTTTGCGGACGGGTCCTGAATATCTGACCCTTGTTGGGATTCATTACGTTGGGGCCCATTATCGTAACGCCCTCACCGGTCAAGGCTGGAAACGCCCAGCCCTCGAAATACGGATTGGCCACACGGTTAAAAGGCCACGTCTTGTTGACTTGGCGCGTCTTAAACATTGTCACGCTTCGCCCGTAGTTGGGATAATCCCCGGTACTATAGCTGCCGTCCCGCTTGATGTAGTTCAGGTACATCCCCTGCTGGTCGTCCCAGAACGTCTCGCATCCGCCCCCGCTCACAAGCGGCAGCATACACGTTTCGTTGCGCCGCCAGTGAATTGCGTCCGGCGAGAAATAAAGGTATATTCCACGCTGCGCAACCCACAGTGTCGCCTTGAACAGCTCCTCTGCCGGACACGCAGGATTCGTATCCTTGAAGTACTTGCCCCAGCTCGGCACCCCAAGCATTATCAGGTTATTATTCTTCGAGCCCTTGTATTCTACTAAACCCAGTTCGGGACCGTCGAAATTCACCCCGTCCTCGGATACAAACAGTTTTATAGCAGCTTCATCGCCCTCATAACCCTCCGACGCAACCGTATACGTCTTTCCCTTGTGCTCGAAGAACGATGCATCCCACGCAGCGTTTATATTCAGCTTGACTCCTTTGGCTGGGGGGTTGAGGGTGAGTTTAACGTTTTCTTTTTTGTCGACCATAACTTCGTCGATGAAGACGTGCTTTCTTGAGCCGAGCATAACAGGTTCGTTGGGTAAGTATCTTTTGTTCGGGCCGAATAGCAATGGCGGGCCGTTCGCGACAGCCGGCGCCGGGGCGCCCTTGCGATAGTTTCTGCTGAAACTGTCCGGCAGGGCAAAGTCGCTCGTATAGCGAATCACATCCGAAAAACGAAGCTCATCTATGTTTCCGTTGTAATCGTGTTCGCCGTGGCGGTCGTGCCCGATTGCAAAGTTGAATCGATGCGCAATTCGCTTGTCAAAATCCGGCAGCGACCTTCTGTCTTCCTTTTCAAAAATCCCGTACGTCGTATCGGCGCGCGATTCCGGCACAACAGAGAGAATCGCCTGCATCTTCTTTATCTTTGAGACTTTCACGGGCTCCTGCACCCGCCCGTCGATGAAATAGCCAAGCTCATCACTTCCAGCCGAGTATGTAAAAGCAACGTGATGCCACGCCCTTCCCCATACCTGATTAAGCACGGTGGGACAGACGGCCCGGAACCCGCCGTACGCGTTTTCCACGACAAAACCAGCCGCACGCTTCTTCAGAGTCATCGTGAAGCCGGGCTCGAATTTGTCGCCGAGGTCTATCAGCGCAACGTCCTGGATAGGATTTGACATCAGCATAATCCAGAATTCACAGGTCCAGTTGCGCTCGGCCAGCGCCTTTGTTATCTGCTCGGGCGCGATAGTCGGCCCCCACAGACCGCTTCCCGGCCTGCCGCTGACTTCTCTCATATGCACAAACCCAACCGGCCCTTTCCACGCCGCATAGCCCACCGCGTAGTCGCGCCCCGGCGTACA
>JAUWKC010000234.1 GCA_030607345.1 Planctomycetota bacterium
ATCCCACGTGTAGGCTCGTCGAGCAGCAGCACATCTACATCATGCTGCAGGAGTCTCGCCAGGGCCACTTTCTGCTGATTGCCGCCCGACAGCGCCGAGACCGGCTGCCGCGGACCCAGGCACCGAATATCAAGCTGCCGTATCCATCGCAGGACCGCTTTGTCCTGGCGCGCCGGCAGGATGAGCCCGCCAGGGCCGAAGCCCCTTAGCTTGGAAAGCGTTACATTGTCGGCAACGCTCAAAGAAAGCACTAATCCTTCCTGCTGCCGGTTTTCGCTGAGAAGGCCGGCGCCCTGCATCCAGCGTCTGACCGGTGAAGCCGGCCCGGCGTAAACGCCCAGCCGAATCCTGCCGCTCCTGACCGGGTCCAGGCCCAACAGGCACCGAAGCAGCTCCGTTCGCCCCGCCCCTACCAGCCCGGCAATGCCCAGGACCTCGCCGCGCCGAAGCTGGAAAGTAGCCGACGCAGGCCTTTGCCACCCCGCCAAATCCTCCACTTCCAGGACTATCTCTCCGGGTCGGCGGAGGTGACGCCGATATAGTTGCTCGACCTTACGGCCGACCATCAGGGCTATTATCCGCTCGGTAGTGACGGCGCTGACATCGCTGCTGCCGACCACCTTTCCGTCGCGCAGCACCGTAACCCGGTCGGCTACGCGCTGCACCTCTTCGATAAAATGCGAGATATAGACGATGGCTTTGCCCTGCCGTTTGAGCCGGCGAATCAGCTCGAACAATCGTTCAACATCGTGCCGGCCCAGACTGCTCGTGGGCTCGTCCATGACCAGTATTCGGCAGCCTATCGCCAGGGCCCGGGCGATTTCGACCAATTGTTGCGAACCGACCGACAGGTCACATACCCGCGACTCCGGTGTCAGTTCGGGGTTGTCAAATTCTTTGAGCGCTTCGGCGGCGCGGCGGCGTACATCTCGCCACCGCACTATTCCGAGCCTGGCCGGCTCCATACCAAGCACAATATTCTCTTCGACCGTCAGATGAGGCGCAAGGGAAAGCTCCTGATATATCATAGCAACGCCGGCCCTTCGGGCCTCGAGCGGATGGGCAGGCCTGTAGGCTGTATCGCCCAGCCACATTCGACCGGAATCGGGCCTTATTGCACCGGAAAGCACCTTCATTAGCGTGCTCTTGCCGGCGCCGTTTTCACCGACCAGCGCCAGGACCTGGCCCGGAGCCACTTCGATTCCGACGTTCTCCAGCGCAATTGTCGGGCCGAAGCGTTTGGAAATCCCCTCCATTCTCAGCAGGGGCCTCTGGCGGGTTGGTTCTGTTATTCTCCGAGCCATTTTTTATAGTCGGGCTCAAGCAGGTTCCTGATTTCCGGGTCATTCATATTCTCAGGCGTCGCCACCAGCGAGCCGGTATCGATGCGTTTTTCGACCTTTTCGCCCTGCAAGTGCTTTACCATCGTCTTTACACCGAGATAGCCCATATTGATGGGGTCCTGGAGCACCAGTCCGTGAATCTGGCCGCTCCTGAGGCCCCGGACCAGGCGGTCTGAGCTGTCGAAGCCGACGTACTTGACCGAGCCGGCCAGACCGCTGTCCTGCAAAGCCCTCAGCATCGAAAATGCGGTTGACTCGTTCGGGCAGAAAATTCCGTCAATCGACAGGCCCCCGTCGGCTGTCCTGAGCGGCGCCAACAGGTTCTCGCTGGCCCGGTAGGCGCTCTCGGTGGTCGCTCCGCCGTACTGGTTTGCGCTGACAACCTTGATGTGGGGGTATTTTTCCTTCAACACATCCAGGAAGCCCTGTTCCCTGTTCATAGTGCTGGCCGAGCCTTCCAGGTAACGCAGCATAATTACCTTTCCTTTTCCTCCGAGCAGCTTAGCCAGGTGCTCGGCTGCTTTTCGCCCGCCAATATAATTGTCTGTCGCGACGAAACTCGCGTAATCGTCGCTTTTCAGGCCGCTGTCGATTATAACCACCGGGATTCCGCTGCGAACGGCATCGCGGACGGGCCTTCTCAATGCCGCATCGTCCAGCGGCGCCAGGACAATGCCGTCAACGCCGCGTGTTGTGAAACCCTCCATCACTTTAATCTGTGATTCACGGTCGTCTTCCTTTAGCGGTCCTTTCCATATGACCTCAACGCCGACGTGTCTTAGCTCCTGTTCGGCCTTGACGGCGCCGGCGTGAATCGACTTCCAGAAGACGTGCGTTGTGCCCTTGGGAATCACTGCGATTCGCAATTTGCCGCCGCTTTTGGCCTTTTGCCGACATCCGACAGTGACAGAGACAGCCGCGGCAAGAGCTACAATTATCAACAAGACTTTTTTCATAATTCACATTCCTTCCTAACAGACGCCTGCCGAAGTAATGACACTATTCTAACAACTCAGAGTTTTCTAACAATCCCCTACAGCAATTTCTCGAATTTGGGCCGCCAGCCCTGCTAATTTGACAACGTGGCCCGAAACCTCTAACATATTGACGCCATACAAGGTGCCAGTACGTCTGTTTTCGATATTGCTTGTTCCAAATGGTTCGGGGCTCAAAATGAACGCAACAAAAAACATAAGGCAAAAGGCGCTCCATCTTGTTCTATGTATTTGTGTGCTAAGTGGCTCGGTTTCGGCTGCCGCCGCCAAAGACGCCCAGGCCGAGGGCTATGTCGGCGCCGACGGGCGATGGCACGAAACCGAGCAGTTGAAGCAGAACCGCCTGGCATGGTGGAAAGAGGGCAAATTCGGGATGTTTATTCATTGGGGGCTTTATTCAATTCCAGCCGGGGTCTGGAAAGGCGAAGAGAGGGACGGCTACAGCGAATGGATTATGGGGCGCAGAAAGATTCCAGTGGCGAAATATGAACGCTTCGCCGGGCAGTTCAACCCCGTCAAATTCAACGCCGACGAATGGGTCAAGCTCGCCGGCGATGCCGGTATGAAGTATATGGTGATTACTGCAAAACATCACGACGGCTTTGCTATGTAC
Source organism: Planctomycetota bacterium (assembly GCA_030607345.1). Next base: position 2,952 of record JAUWKC010000234.1, read on the forward strand.
CGCTCCAGGGTAAGCCCATACAATATCGTCGACGCCGCGCCTTTCGAGCGCGACCCAATCAGGGAACTTGCCAACGCCTGCCAAAAAGCCGGGCTCAAATTCGGATGCTATTACTCGATTGACCGCGACTGGCATCATCCCGATGCGTTTTGTCCCAACCAGGGAGAGGGCAACACGTGGGATTATCCCGATGACAGCAAAAAGGATTTCAACAAGTATCTCGCCCAAAAGGCCCTGCCTCAGGTCAGAGAGCTGTTGACGCAATACGGCCCCCTCGGAATTATGTGGTTCGACGGCGTGGGCACGAAGACCGCCGAGCAGAACGAACGGATTATAGCAATGGTGCGAATCCTCCAGCCCGATTGTCTTATCAACAGTCGCTTAGGCGACTGGAAGAAGTTCGTCTGGGGCGACTACAGGTCAATGGATGACGACGAGGTTGCAGACAAGCTGCTGGCTTACGGTTGGGAAAACCCGGGCACGATGAACGGCACCTACGGTTACAACAAGCTTGCCACCGACTGGCGAAGCCCAACGGAGATTATCCGGATGCTCGCCGACATCGCCGGCAAAGGGGGCAACTACCTCCTAAACATCGGGCCCAAATCCGACGGTCTCGTGCCGGCAGAAGCAGTCAGAATCCTGCGCCAAGTCGGCAAATGGATGGACAAATACGG
>JAUWKC010000286.1 GCA_030607345.1 Planctomycetota bacterium
CACATCGTCGCACGAAAATACGCGATGCTGGCGTTGGCTGAGGCAAATGATATTCCTCTGGAGACGGAACTGGAACTGACTGGTCATGTGGTAACATATATGGGTCGGCTGAGGCCCCAAGACGCTCAGTGGGTTAGAATTCGCAGGGAAGATGTGCAGGTGCGGCTTCACGCGTGGGGGCGGCTCCTCGATGCTATTGACCCGAACTGGGACCCAAACGACCCAAATAACCAGTTTGTTAGAAATGTTGCTCCGCCAAGAAACACTCGCATGCCTGCCGGAGTAACTCCTGAAGCCATAAAGGACCCGATTCTCCGTGGTGAGTACGAGGCCGCAATCGAAAAGAACAGGCAGAAGCTGGAAAGATGGAACAAACAATACAGATCGCGAATGTGGCTTGATGGATTCCCCGAAACGACCGAGGAGTACATAGTTGCGGCATACTCCACTCCGCCGTACGACACAGACGAGCTGAGGCAACTGCTAAAAGGATACGGCGTAGAAGAGCAAACAAGGCACGAGATAATCGATGCCGTCACCACGAACATAGAGCAGCAGACAAAGTAAGATTTGACGCCTACGTACGCGATAAAAACCTTCTGCTTGTGAACGACCCCACCGTACTACTGTACGAAACTCATTTTTTTCCAAAAATTTTACTTTACATCCAACTTATACTGTGGTATAGTACATATCTAACAAATACAACTAAATACTGAACCCTGAACTTGGAAGACTCTAAATGGCTGCCGAACCCCAAATCCTCACCAAACCTCGCAGCGCAGCGCAGATTCGCCTCCGGCGGACCGAACTGGAGGTGAATGCGCGCACAAAACAATACCTTTTATGCAAAACAAAGCCAATTTCCCAACCCCTACTAATGAACCTAACCTCAGCTCTAACAAGCACTTACGAACACAAACCGCCCCTGGAGGCGCCAAAAAACAAAGCCAATCAAAGCCAATTTCAAACCCAGCCCCTCCTGAAGGACTTTCTTGTCATTAACAGAACATATTGAGTTAAATTTTCATAATAATAGATGCCTGCGTCAAAAGTTCGCTCAAGCGGCAGGAGAAATTCTGCGAGTTTTACTTGTAAAACAGGCCAGTTGTGGTTATTATTAAATCCCGAGACCCGAACTGTTCGCCACTATCGGCACTTTAGGAGGTTAGGAGAATGGTCAAGTCAAGGCTTTTCATATCTGCTGTTGTCGCTGCATTGCTGATACTGTTGGCTGCGTCCCAGGTCCCGACCGTAGCCGACCAGATAGCTTCATCCCGCGACCTGCTCAGAGCCGTGCGGGAAAAACAAGGTCGAGTCTCTAAACCGGCCTACGAAGACCGAGGAAAAGAGAACCCAAAAGCGCCCAACGAAGAATCACCAACCGAAAAACAGCCCCTCGGCGAGGCCCAAACAAACCCGCAGATGAACCAGGCAGGCGACGAGTTGCTTCGAATAATACCCGCCGGATGTCTGTTCTGCATCAGGGTCAACAACCTGGACTACACCGCCGGTCAGGTAGACCAGTTTTTAGCCGGCGTCTCCCCTGTGCCGATGGGACTGTCAATGCTGATGCGGACACAATTGGCAGGGCTCTTAGGTAGTCCCCAGCTAACCGGTCTGAATATGGCAGGCAGTTTCGCAATCTTCGCAATACCAAAATCCACCGGGGCGCCGCCGCCCGGACCAATACCTGAGTTGTTTATAGCTGCACTTGTCCCCGTGACCGACTACGAGCAGTTTGTCGGCGGAAATCCAAACGTCGGCGAGCCTGACGAGAAAGGTATCTCGAGGATAACAAGCGAAGGTATACCCCCGATACTCGCTTCTCAACTCGGCAGCTTCGCGATGATAAGTCCTGCCGAATACTACGACGACCTGCTGCGTTACAAAGAAATGATGGGCCTTGGCACAAACGCGGCGGCTCAAACTGCACCGTTGGCCGCTGCCCTGGATGCCGAGTTAGCCGAACAGGCCCTCACTGGTCCAATCTGGGCATACGCCGATATGCAGCAGGTCTCAAAGACTTTCACTCCGCTTGTGCTCGGCGGGCTCGAAGCTGCCAAAATGCAGATGAAAAATATGCCGGCTTCGCAGCAGCCTGGCGGTGCAGAGGCTATGGCGATGAAGGCGATGGATATGTACGCCGGTATCGCCCAGGTCATTATGAAAGAAACAAAATCGGTGAGCCTTACCCTCGAGCCCAGCCCCGACGCCTTCCGCCTGGCTCTCAGCATCGCAGCCCTGCCGTCAACAAATATGGCCGATATATTTACCGCAGGCGACGCTTCAACCGGCGAAAACGACCTGCTTGCCTACCTTGAAGACGGGGCAGCGATGAATCTTGTCGCCAATTTGAATTGTCCCCTTTGGAAGAAGATGTATGCCGCGAGTATTGATTGGATTGCCGCCTTTGCCGGCGAGAATATGAACGCTGAAGCTGCCGCCCAAATCAAGGCGCTGGTCGAGAGAGGCTTTGATTCTCTTGCCGGTCCCATGGCTGAATCCGTCACGATTAATCCGCAGTCCAAGCCGCCCTTTGCCGTCACCTATGCCCTCAGGGTCAAGGACCCGACCGAATACCGCAAGTTCATAGAGGACTCGGCCAAGCTGTGGAACACCGCCGGTCTGACTGACTTTTACAAAGCTTTCGGAATGCAACCCTACCTCAACGTAAAGCTCGGAGCCGAGCATTACAAGGGCGTTTCAATCGATGCCGGAAAATTCGCAATAAAACCGACAGATATGAATTCGCCGCAGGCTCAGATGATAACTGCAATGTATGGAGACGGATTCGATTACAGATGGGCTATTTTTGACGGGCTGTGTGTCGGCGCCTCCGGCGGCGAAGCGAGCTCGGCCGTCAGAAAGTTAATCGAC
>JAUWKC010000287.1 GCA_030607345.1 Planctomycetota bacterium
CTGGTGGTTGAGGGCGACCTGGTCGTCTCCGGTGCGGGCAACATTATCACCGCCGCAAAGAACGTTCCTGCCGTCCTCGTCACGGGCGACGTCAGGATAAAAGAAAATGGCAGGCTGGACATTTACGGCCTTGGTGTTGTCGACGGCACGGTGAAAATCAGCGCCGCTTCAGCCGCGTTGAACGTTGCCGGTGGTCTGTTTGTTCAGGGCGCCCTGCGGCAGACGACAGAGGACTCATCGGGCAGCGATAACCTAGCGGTGCTTTATAATGGGCCGACCTGGCGACCGGCAGGCGGGCAAATCGGCGGCGCACTTGAGTTTGACGGGGTTGATGACTTCGCCCAGACATCCGATGATGCCTCGCAGCTTCAGCTCACCGGCGACTATACCTTTGCCGTTTGGGTCAGGCCTGATGCGGTGCAAAAAAGCTGGGCCGGTGTTTTTTCCAAGTGCAGCCAGAGCGGTTCGACTAATCACTGGACGCTGCAATTCAATAATGTCAGCCCGAAAAAGCTTGTTATCCACCATACCAGTGGTTATTGGGATACCGGAATCAGGCTCGGCGACGTCGCAGGGGCCTGGCATCACATAAGGGTCGTCCGCAAAGGCGACTTGATGACGTCATACCTCGACGGCAGCGAGAGGCACAGTAACACCTGGTCGGAAGACCCCGGCAGCGGACTGGGGCATTTCAATATCGGCACCGATAGAACGGCGCTGGCCAGTTACACGTACAAGGGCTTGATTGATGATATTCGCATTTATAACCGTGCGCCGGATGCCAACGAGGTCTATCCACAAACGGGCCTCGTTGGGCACTGGAACCTGGATGAGCAGGGCGCAAACGTGAGCATTTCTGCCGAGCCGTCAAAGACGGCGATAGTGTTCTGGTCTGAAACCGGGCTGCCGCAGAAGTGGAGTCAGGCTGCAGGTGCCTTCTATAGAAGTATTGAAAGACAGTAACTGTTGCTTATAGGACCTGATGACGGCGCCGAGACCACAAAGGCTTATCGGCCTTTATCACAGAAAAAAAAGAAAATTCCAGGGCCTTTTGACCACACTCATCACACACCACCGTCCCGACCGGATATGACAATGCTGCGAAGACGAGTCCTTGTTGATTTAACGAATGTGCCGACTTTGCGGGCCTTGACTGTCGAAAATAGTGCTTGTGACAGTTGTAAGGCCCAGGGCGCTGCGTGGAATGCCGGATATTGGCAGTTGCCCAACAGCCTGCAGGCCACGGGCGGCTTCAGTGGCACTGGTGGCGCCCGGCCCGGCGACGCGAGCCAGGTAAAGAAGGCCCCGGAAGGGGACGAAAAAGGATTTGTGCAGTAGTGACTGTGTACCGCAATGAGGGTATGTGAGGTCATTAGTTATGAGAAATTTGCTATATCGGCTGGAGGGTTCAGCTTCGGGCTGTTACCGAAGCGCACTTTTGTCCATGCGGCGTCAGGTTGCGTTCACTTTGCTTGAGGTGCTGATTGTCGTGGTGCTGATTGGAATTGCTGCCATGCTGATTGTGCCAATGGCCGGCTCGGCGGCCGGTATGCAGGTTCGCTCGGCAGCAAACGTAATAGCCGCCGACCTCGAATACGCCAAAAGCAGCGCAATCAGCAGGGGCCAAAGACTCTCGGTCGTATTCGATGAAGCCGGCGAGAGCTACCGGATAGAGGACCAGAATGGCAATGTGATACCGCACCCGGTCAGAAAGGGATTTGACTACGTGGTGGATTTCCAGACCATCGGCCTGGATAAAGTCGACATTGTTGACGCCGATTTCGATTCCACCGACGAGGTCAAATTTGATTATCTCGGAAGCCCGTACAACGGCAATGGCGATCCCCTGAACAGCGGCGCCATCAGTCTTCAGGCCGGCGACACGACTGCAACCGTTAATGTCGAAGCTGTTACGGGTTTTATATCGACCCAAAACTAAGAATATGGTCCAGGAAATGCTTGACTGGAAACTCAAAACAAAAAGCCAACTGCCGATAGGATTGGACATCGGTGACAATTTTATCAAGATGATTCAGTTGGCCGTAAGCGACGGACACATTAGCGTCCTTGCCGCGAAGAAGCTCCGCATTGACCAAAGCCTTGCGGACGACGCGGAGCAGCGAAGCAGCGCGATAGTGTCGGTTATTCAACAGGCCCTGGCCGAGGGCGGCTTCAGGGGAAAGACTGCTATCTCGTCTTTGCCTAATGACCACGTCAGGATTACCAGTTTGCGCCTGGGCGAAAACGAAAGCGAAAAGCTCGAGCAGACCCTGGAAAATGAAGCCGGACAGCGGTTCGGAATGGACCCGAATAAGGACTCCATCAGGTACATGCCCGCCGGTGATGTCCCTCAGGGTGATGAGGTCAAGAACGAACTGATATTGTTTGCCGTTGCCAGCGAATCGATAAAAGAGCACATACAGCTCCTTGAGGATGCCGGACTCCAGCCCGTTGGAATCGATGCCGTTCCGTGTGCGCTGTTCCGAAGCTATGAGAGGTCCATGCAGCGTCAGGAGGACCAGCAGCGTGCCGCGGTCTTTGTGGACGTCGGAAGTCGCTTCACGACCGTGGTGCTCGGCCGGGGCCAGGAAATCACGTTCGTTAAGCAGATAGCTCTCGGAGGCCGGGACTTCAACCGGGAGATTGCCGCAAAGCTCGGAATCAGCGCCGATGAGGCGGAAATGCTCCGCAACAAGCTCAGAATGGAAAGGGCAATGCCCGACCAGGCTAACGGCTCAGGCCGGTACCGCGCCGAGCCAATCGACCAGGACGATACCGCCGAGCCAGCAGGTCAGGACGATACCAGCGAGGCAGCCGGGCAGGCCGATACCGCCGAGCCACACGGACACCACCAGACCCCCGAGCCGGCCCGCCA
>JAUWKC010000186.1 GCA_030607345.1 Planctomycetota bacterium
CAAAGAAAACCAGAAGGAGGCCGCCGAAATACTCTTAGATGCAGGCGCCGCTGTCAATACAAAGAACAAGGACGGACAGACACCCCTGCATTTGTCAGTCCGTCATGGCCACAGAGATGCTGTCGAGCTGCTTATTACCAAGAGCGCCGACATAAATGCAAAGAACAAATGGGATAGAACACCTCTTCACATTGCAATTGATCGAGGCCACAACGAAATTGTCGGACTGTTGCGCAAGCACGGGGCTAAGGAATAATTAGGACTGAGCAGAGCGAAAAGTCTAAACTGACACGGTCCTTAATTCACCCAGAAAATATACAAATGTCCGTTGCACGGCTCTACTCGAAAATGAGCGTGCCGAACTTTTCAAACTCGTGAAAACTGGTTCCGACCCTGGCCCAGTCCCAGCTTGTACTCCTGCCGTCATCGTAATCAACGCGATAGAAATTGGCTCGCCACCGCGTTCCAGGCTGCGGAGGGACGTTTTGCAAGGGTTTGAGCAGGTCGTACGGAACAAAGACCTCGGCTTTCCAACCCGCAACGCGGGTACCCGAGAGCTTAGAGCCGCCCACGACCGTGGTGGCCTTTTTAGTTTTCCGATTCCCTTCGTAGTGCCAGGGCCGCCAGCCAAGAAACTCTCCGCCGAAATTGGGAATGAGAATCGGCAGCTCGAAACCCAGCGGCGAAATCTCATATTCGAAGTAAACCGGGTACCGTTCGTCCGGCCATAAGAAGAACTCAAACACGTCTTCCTTCCACAGGTCGAGAAAGTCCTTTTTCATCGTAGCGGTGAGCGTGCGGTCCTCGGCCTCCATTAATACGTACAGTCCGGTCCGGGAGTAGAGCATCTTGATGCGTGTCTGGTACTGATGACCGTCGGCGGCACGCAAGTGAAGCGGCTCCCAGGCGGCCTTCTTCCAGGCGGACGCGTTGCCCCTGCCGTTTATGATGAAATCTTCCGTCTGCCGGATCCGCAGCACTTTTGCAGCCGGCTCTTCTCTGGTCACCTGCTGTGTGAATACACACGAACCGCAGTAAGCCACCACGGCCAGAACCGGCACCACAAGTACACGAATCTTCATAATGATTCCTCCTTTTCACTTGATAGTAACGATAACCGATAACAAGGCCATTATATACCCTAACGTATAAGTATAGTGCAAACGATATAGATAGCAAGACAGTAAATGCCAATCTTCGGTGTCAATTTTAACTTCAAAAACATTCTTAGTCAAAGGTCAGGGATTTAGAGAAGCGGGTATTGACTGCGCCGAAAAAACTCTTGAACGGCGTTGGGCCATCCCTTATGATAAATGTAGAAAGCATATTGAATAAATAAGAGGAGAAATGACGATGAAGCTATCGCAATTAACCCGCCGTGATTTTTTGAAAAGCGCATGCGTAGGCGCCCTCGCAGCCGCAGTTCCTTTTCGGGGGCGAACGGCACTCGTCTCGGCGAAGGCCGAAGCCGCAGCAGGACAGGCGAACAAGCGGCCGAACGTCGTGGTCATCTTGACCGATGACCAGGGCTGGGGCGACCTGAGTGTCCACGGAAACATCAACTTAAAAACTCCGAATATAGATTCCTTAGCTCGGGATGGCGCCCTGTTTGACCGGTTTTTTGTTTGTCCCGTCTGCGCACCGACACGAGCCGAGTTATTAACCGGGCGATACCATTTACGTGGCGGCGTGCACGGCGTGACGACCGGAGCGGAACGATTGAATATTGACGAAAAGACCATCGGCGACACATTCAAAACAGCCGGGTATGCCACCGCAGCTTTCGGGAAATGGCACAACGGCACGCAATATCCCTACCACCCGAATGCCCGCGGGTTCGACGAATTCTACGGATTCTGCTCCGGACACTGGGGCAACTATTTCGACCCAATCCTCGAACATAACGGGAAAATCGTGAGAGGAAAGGGATATATCATTGACGATTTGACCGACCATGCCTTGGCATTCATCGAGCAAAACAGAAGCCGGCCTTTTTTCTGCTATCTGCCGTACAACACGCCACACTCGCCCTTCCAGGTCCCCGACCACTTCTACGAAAAGTTCAGGGACCATCCTGTCCAGATGCGTAACCGTGACCCAAAAATGGAACAGCTTGACAAGACACGGTGCGCGTTGGCTATGTGTGAAAATATTGATTGGAACGTCGGGCGTGTTCTCCGAAAGCTTAACAAATTGAAGCTTGCCGAAAAGACCATCGTGGTCTATTTCAGCGACAACGGCCCAAATAGCTGGCGATGGAACGACGGTATGAAGGGGCGAAAAGGCTCAACGGACGAAGGAGGCACCCGTGTGCCCTGTCTGATTCGATGGCCAGGCCATATCAAGCCGGGTATTCAGATTCCCCAAATCGCCGGCGCAATTGACCTTCTCCCGACTCTGGCCGACATGGCCGGAATTCCGACCGTTAGTACCAAACCGCTTGACGGGGTCAGCATCAAGCCCCTTCTTTTGAAAGAAACTAAAAACTGGCCGGACCGAATGATATTTTCACATCAAAGGGGCCGGGTCAGCGTCCGCACACAACAGTATCGGCTCGACCATACGGGCAAATTGTTTGACATAACGACCGACCCGGGACAGCACCGCAACATCGCGAAAGAGAAACCGAATGTCGCAGCAAGACTAACTAAAGCAGTTTCTCAGTGGAAAGCTGAAGTGTTGCCTAAATCTCGAAAGGACGATAGGCCCTTTCCCGTCGGCTACGCTGAGTTTGCCACAACGATACTGCCTGCTCGCGACGGCGTTCCGTATGGAAACGTTCGGCGAAGCGCCAGAGCGCCCAACTGCTCCTACTTCACGAACTGGGTAAGCGCCGACGACAAGATGACCTGGGATATCGAGGTGGCCAACAGCGGCAATTATCAGGCCGAGGTGTACTATACGTGCGCGAAAGAAAATATCGGCTCCACTATCGAGCTGCGTTTCAATAGAAGCCGAATTCAGGGAAAAGTAACCGAGCCACACGACCCGCCACTGGTTGGCGCAGAATTCGACAGGGCCTCACGAGGCAGCGAGTCGTACGTTAAGAAGTTCCGGCCGCTTCGCCTGGGTGTCTTTCGATTGGAAAAGGGCCGTGGCCAGTTGACCCTTCGGGCGCTGGATGTCCCGGGCAAGCAGGCGATGGACGTTCGTGCTGTTATGCTCACCCTTAACCGCCCAGTGCGCTAAGGACTTGTAAATAAATTATCTTCCATTTTTGGCTGTCTGCGGCTTCGGCTTTAATTATGAAGGGAGATGAGATAATGAAGAAGTCAGCTACAACACGACGTGCCTTTTTGCAAACCACAGCGGCAGGTGCCGTAGGAATCGTTCTCGCAAGGCCAAAGATGTTGTCGGCACAGGCATTTGGGTCTATGAGGATTGAAGAACCGTTTCACGGTGCAGTTTTGAACCGAAGGCACGGAAAGCAAGTCGGTGGAGGTTTGAAAATTCAGGTATCCGGCCAGGCCCCTCTTCGTGACCGGGTTACTGTCAACGGGACGCCTGTGCGACGGGAGGGCACGAGATTCACCTCAGAAATTGTTCTGTCGCAAAAGCAAACAGAGATTATTGCAGCCTCTCGGGGCAGCTTCGGCAGGCATGAGGACCGTGTGCAGGTACTGTGGGACCGGTATTCCCAGCCCCGCTATAGATTCTCGATTGACGATAACAGCTTCTTTTTGCGCGATATCGCGAAGAAGAATTACGCCTCCCTATTCGACTGCTTCTACCTGAGGAACCTTCGAGAGCTCCATTCGAAATACGGCACACGCTTTGTTCTTAACATCTATTATACAACCGAAGACGGATTTGAACTGCCCCAATTTCCTGACCGTTACAAGGGCGAGTGGCGAGATAACTCCGACTGGCTCAAGCTTGCCTTTCACGCATACGCGAATAAGCCTGACCGGCCATACCAGTATGCCCCAGCGTCACAGTTGATAGCTGATTTGGACAGGGTAGCTGAACAGATAGTTCGTTTTGCTTCTGAGCAGACGTATTCGCCGCCTACGGTTATCCACTGGGGGATGGTGCAGCCTACAGCGTTAAAGCCTCTCTATGAACGCGGAGTCCGTGTCCTGAGCGGCTATTTCCGTCGTCAAAATGGGATATGGGATGTTAACTATCTGCTGGATGATGTCCGGTCCGAGTATCTGTCCCGCCACGATGCCCTTATGGACTTCGACAGCGGCATAGTTTTTTCCAGAGTCGATATTGTTTGCAACAGCACACCCATTGAACGTATTGTGCCTGTACTTGAACCGCTCGCTAAAGACCCCAACCAGGCGGAGATTATGGATATTTTTACGCATGAGCAGTACTTCTGGCCATTTTACTCCA
>JAUWKC010000272.1 GCA_030607345.1 Planctomycetota bacterium
CTATTGAATATTGCATTTGAGCGGTTTGGGTCTGCTGGGGGGTTAAGTTTTGGAGGGCGTGCGGTGGGGGCTTTGGCCAGTTCATTCCGGCCCAGAGTATTATTGATATTGCGAGGATTACGGTGCCCGCCTTTTTGAGGTACATCCAGGTCCTTTGCCACGTATGTATGGCGATGGCTTTGAGGGTCGGCATACGGTAAGGCGGCAGCTCCATAACGAATGGGACAGTTGGTCCTCTGAACAGGGTGAGGCGCAGGATTTTGGCGCAGGCGACGGCGAGTGCAATTCCGATGAGGTAGATGAGCCAGAGCATTGGTCCTCGCCAGTTTTGGCCGAAGAAGGCGGGTATGATTAGTGCGTAAATTGTGAGTCTTGCGCCGCAGCTCATTAGTGGTATGACCATTATGGTGGTGAGTCGATTTCTTCTGTTTTCGATGATTCTGGTCGCCATAATGGCGGGGACGGAGCAGCCGAAGCCGATGAGCATCGGTATGAAGCTTTTTCCGTGCAGTCCGATTTTGTGCATGATTCGGTCCATAACGAAGGCGGCCCTGGCCATATATCCGGAGTATTCGAGAAAGGCGATGGCGAGAAACAGGAGGATGATATTGGGCAAAAAGACGAGGACGCCACCGACGCCTCCGATTATGCCATCGAGGAGAAGTGATTTGAGGGGGCTCTCGCTGCCCGGAGGCCAGAGGGCGGCCACGTTTTTTGCGGTCCAGTTGAAGAATTGCTCGAGCCAGTTCATAGGGTACTGGCCGATTCTGAAGGTTAGTACGAAGACGAGGAACATCAGGAGCAGGAAGATAGGCAGTCCGAGGACTCGATTTATGACGACGGCATCGATTGCGTCGCTGGCGCTGTGGCGGGATTCGACGGTGGTTTTAATTGTTTCCTGGCAGGCGCCTGAGATGAAGCCGTAGCGTTTGTCGGCCATTATGATTTCCGGTTCTTCTGCGAAAATGGTTCTGAGGTGGTCTGTGGCGGCGGCGACATTATCGAGCAGCTCGGGACTCTCGATTTGAGCGATGATTTCTTTATCGTGCTCGAGGAGTTTTATTGCGAGCCATCTTTGGCCGTATTTTTGCGCCAACCGGGGCAGGTTTTGTTCGATAAGTTTTTGAATTCTTTCTATTTCTTCTTCGATTTCCTGGCCGTAGCCGATTTTGTGTGTGCGCAGCTTCTTGCCCCGTCTGAATGTCTGCACTATTGCGTCGAGCAATTCGGTTTTTCCTTTTTGCCTGCTGCCGACGGTGGGAACGATGGCTGCTTCGAGGAGTTTCGAGAGCTGCGGGATGTCGAAGACAAGACCTTTTTGCTTTGCAATGTCGGACATATTGAAGGCGAGCACGACAGGCACATCCAACTCCATAAGCTGAGTGGCCAGGTAGAGGTTTCGTTCGATGTTCGAGGCGTCGACGACATCGACGACGACATCCGGGTTTTGTTCGATGATGAAGTTGCGTGCGATGAGTTCCTCGGCGGAGTATGCGGTGAGACTGTAGGTGCCGGGCAGGTCGACGAATTTGATTTGGTAATCCTGGTAGGTTCGGAATCCTTGCTTGCTTTCGACGGTGACACCCGGGTAGTTTGCGACGTGCTGGCGGGCGCCTGTGAGCATATTGAATATAGTTGTTTTTCCGCTGTTGGGGTTGCCTGCCAGAGCGACTGTCAACTTTGTCATATTGTGGTTATCCTTTGCGAGAACGAGTTTTGAGCTTTGTGCCCGGCCGGCGGTGTAGCGGGCAGGCGGCTGCATTGCAACAGTTGTTTCTTTCAGAGTACGACTATTTTCTCTGCGACCCCCCTTCCGAGCACCATTTTGGTGTTGTTTACGCTTACTACGAATGGTCCGGGATGTGCGCTTCTTATAATGGCAATCCGGGTATTTGGCAGTATCCCCATTGAAGCGAGTCTGCTGTTGAGGCCCCGTCCGGCGTTTACTTTTACGACCGTTACCGTTTGTCCGGTTGGGACGGCAGACAGCGGTTTTGACTTTGGGTTTTGCATAATCTGGTTCTCTTTGTTATTTTTTAAGAAATCATTTGCTTTTTCTTTTGCAGAATTTTCTGAACCTTGTGTTGAGGTCGTAGCCGTTTTGGTTTTCTCCGGTTACAAACTCACAGAATCTGAGGAGCCTTGCGATGACGTTTGCTCCGAGGACGTGTTCAGCCCTGCACGCGGCGTGTTGAGCCGTTTCCGGTTTTAGACCAAGCACGTCGGTAAAGAACGACTTGAGGATGCGGTGCTTTCCGGCGACCTCAGCGGCGGCGGCATTTCCTTTTTTGGTAAGCGTAACAAAGTCGTATGGTTTGTAGTTGGCCAGACCCTTTTTTTTGAGCAGTCGCAGCGCGCCGGTGACGGAGGCCTGTGAGACAGCGAGCAGTTCGGCAATATCTTTGCTTCTGGCGACGCCTGACTCAGCGGCGAGGTTGTAGATTGCCTCGAGGTAGTCTTCGAGAGAAGCGCTCAAATCGGCTTTTTTAGTTTCGGTCATTACTGCATTGGTCCCGACGTATTTTATTTTGTTATAGCTAATATAGTTAGGTATGCCTAACTTTGTCAAGTGTTTTTTTTTTGATTTTGGGGTAATTTTCCTTCAAGTGGTTTGTCTTGCCGGCCGGGCGGACAGGAATTGTAGAGTCGGCCGGGCTGCCTAGGTCCAGCGTTCGGCTTTCAGGTCAGCACCGGCTTCCTGGTTTGCCCCGGCTTTCGCGGGGCAGGCTGTCAGTTGCTGGAATCGAGGATTTGCTGCTCTTTTGCTCGAGACAAGGCGACGCAGATAATTATCAGGACCACGTCAAGCAGTATTGCCAAGACTATACCGAGAAGCATCTGGACGAGCAAGCCGGGCGTGGCGTGGTTGATAACCCGCAGGATTTGAGAGGCCCAGAGTGCAACGGTCAAGACCAGGTGAACGATGACAATAATTAGCCCTGTTCGTGCGGCATCGGTGACTTTCATAATCAACTCCTTCCGTATGGACAATTATGGGCAGTTACCTGGCAGTCTTTTCCTACC
>JAUWKC010000008.1 GCA_030607345.1 Planctomycetota bacterium
AACGCACGGGTGGATTGAAAAGGGCCGAGGCGACTGGGCTGAGGATATGGCCGCGGCGATTGCTGGTCGTGTCGATGCCAATGACTGGATTTGCGGATATTTCGACTGGTCGGATGGGGCTGAGACTGTCAATCCGACCGACGCCGCCAGGTTTGCCAGAGATGTGGCAGGGCCCCAATTAGCAAGGCAAATACTCAAGACCAACGGTGATTGGCGGCATATCCATCTGCTCGGCCATTCGTGTGGGTGCTGGGTTGTCAGTGAGGCCGCAAAGATACTCGCCAGAGAAACGCAGGCCGATGTGCATTTGACGTTTTTCGATGCCTAGGGTCCTGCCCGCTGGGATGAAGAGTCGCTCGCAGAGGGTAACGCATCGGCAGAGGCAGAGTTTTGGGCCGAGCAGTATTACACGCGGGACCTGACGCTGAAATGGACGCAGCACAACCTGAGATTTGCTCATAACGTGGATATTTCTGCTGTGAACGGCGTCGTCAAGAACCATAATTTTCCGTGGCAGTGGTATTTTGCGACCGTCAGCGGCAAGTATCCTCGGCAGGCTTTTCTGCATAAGGGCAGGCCTATATGCGTTGTTGGAGGGCTTGAGTATGGCTTTGCCCGCAGCCGGGAAGCCGGCGGCGCCGATAGCTGGGAAAAAAGTCTGACATTGCCAACGGGTAACGAAGCAGTAGAGTTGACGAGAAAGCATTGACACACCTGCGGCCGGGCTGCCTTGTGGGTCTTACGGTATTATACTAAAATATCTGTGGAATAATTGCGAGCTGCTCATAAGTACTTGTTATGGAAATCCGAACAGCGCAAAAAGGCGTTACATTAGGCGAGCGTTTTGTGCAGACTGCCCGCAGGAACTGGGCGCGGCGGTGTATGTGCGACTCAGCGGGGCGGTCTTTCACCTACGGCCAGGCGCTGGTCAACTCAATCGCGCTTAGCGGCGTCATCAAGCGACTTTCATCCGGGCAGGAGAAGGTCGGTATCCTGCTGCCGCCATCCACAGCCGCGGCGGTTTCAAACATAGCTGTAACGCTGGCGGGCAAGGTTCCGGTTAACCTCAGTTATGCGGCTTCAGAAGAGCCGGCGGCCTCAGCTATCGAGCAGTGCGGTATCGAAGCTGTCATCTCGTCGCGCAGTTTTTTGAAGAAACTGCCGCGGTTCGGCGACCTGGCGGGGCCTGTTTTTCTGGAAGACATCGCTGCGGATATCGGCAATGCTGCAAAAGCAAGGGCGTATCTCAAGGCGCGGTTTTCCCCCGCTGATTCTGTTGTGCGCGGCGGCGCAGACGGCGACGATTTGGCGGCGGTTATTTTTTCGTCGGGCGCCACCGGCAGGCCCAAGGGAGTTATGCTGAGCCACAACAATATTCTATCCAACATTGACTCACTGGTGTCGGCATTTGCGCTGCGGCCAAGCGACAATCTCTGTGGCGTTCTTCCTTTCTTTCATTCATTCGGTTTTACCTGTGCGTTGTGGGTTGCGCTTCTCAACGGCGTCAGCGCCAGTTACGCCCCCGACCCGCTTGACTGCGCAACCGTTGGACGGCTTGCACGAGAAAATCGCTCGACGGTGCTTTTTGTCGCGCCGAGTTTTCTTTCGAGCTACATAAGGCGCGTGCAGCCGGATGATTTTGCAACTCTGCGGGCGGTTGTTGCAGGGGCGGCGAAACTCAAGAAAAGCCTGGCGGATTCCTTCGAGGCAAAGTTCGGCATCCGGCCTCAGGCAGGTTACGGTGTTACCGAGCTTTCGCCGGTGGTGGCGCTCAATATTGAGCCGCACCAGGCCGCGGGATTGTATAGGCCCGGCAGTAAGGAAGGCACTGTCGGCCGGCCGATTCCGGGCGTAGAGGTTAAGATTGTGGAACCGGAGACGGGCGAGCCGCTGCCGGCAGGCCGCGAGGGCCTTTTAATGGTCAAAGGGCCAAACGTTATGCTCGGCTATCTCAACCAGCCAGAACAGACCAGCGAGGTCGTCAAGGACGGCTGGTACAATACGGGCGATATCGCAAGTATTGATGCGGACGGCTTCCTGAAAATTACCGACAGGCTCTCGCGCTTCAGCAAAATAGGCGGCGAGATGGTCCCGCATATCGGCATTGAGGAGGTCTACCTGCAGGCCCTGGGCACCGATGAGCAGGTTGTGGCCGTGACCGGTGTACCTGAGCCAAGAAAGGGCGAAGAGCTGGTTGTCTTGTATGTTGACAAGGCCGGAGACCCGGACAAGCTGCACGACATCATCTCAAAGAGCAAGCTGCCCAATTTATGGAAGCCGAAGCGAGACAGCTATATCAAGGTCGAGTCAATCCCGACGCTTGGTTCGGGCAAGCTGGGTGTAGGGCAACTGCGTAAGATGGCACTGTCTGCCAGGAATGCCGGGATTTGACACGGGCCAGGTATTCGTCAAAACGGGCGAATTCGAGGCCCAGCGGTTTTGCCCCTGGCGGCTGTTCGCCGTGAGAGTTTCTCCAATCAAGTCTTGACGCTCGTGGAAAGAACAGCTATCTTCTTGCCGTAAAGTGTCAAAACCAAAGATGGGTATCTTTTGAGCATTAGCCGTGGGCAGAGAAGCCCGTGGCAGAGAAAACCGGATGATTGAAGGAGAAGTTTAAAATGGCCGAAGTTGTAGAGGCAAAAAGAAGCGTAACCAAGGGGTTGAAACAATTAGCCGTCTTAATCCTGACAGCCGTTGCAGCGAAAATGGCCGAGAGCAGGTTTTTGTCGAATGCCGCCCTCGGATTTTATCGCGGTGCAAAGGTTCTCGTTTTGGGGGCGACCTCCAAACTGTGCGCAGCAGGGCGGATTTTGCGTTCGGCGTTCGACGGTTCATATAGCCGGATTGAGACCGGCCTGAACCGAAAGGCTCTTGAGCCAAAGACTTCAGCCTACCTCGAGCGAGGATGGGTTATTGCCAACCATAAGCTCGTTTCCTTCCACGCCGCATTTATTTCTTCAGTGCTGAGCGTTCCCGAAGCAGTACAAGGCAAGTTGGAGACATTAAGGTTTATGTTTTTCAGTGGAGAGACGTTAGTTTCGATTCTCATTCTTTATATCTCCTGGCATGTCGGTATTGCGATACACGAGATGGGGCATTATCTGACCGCAGCTAAATTAGCCGCATTGAACAAGGATTCACAGGACTCGGCCGATGCGATGAAGAACAAAGATTTTCCGGCCAAAGCCCTGTGGTATCTTAGAATGTTTGTCACGATACCGTGGGACAAATTCGAAGGTGTAAAGAAAGACGGAGGTAACTATGCACCCGATGCTCCCTATAACCTGGCGGTGGCGGCGTCGGGACCTGTCTGGAGCGCTTACCTGGCGATGATAGCGCTGCCGGTTGCGATTGTTTGTATCTCGATAGGTTTGATTTCCGGCATTGAATCCTTCACCTACATAGGAAGATTCTTCCTGGCGCCGGGTGTGGTTGGTCTGCTGGACCGATTTTTGGCGGACCGCGGAAAGCTCAAGGACTTCAGGTTGAGAGAAAGACTGGCCCGGGAGCAGGCTGGCAGAGCAGCCGAGGCGATTTCAAAGGAAAGCTGGCTGTACCAGGTCAAAAAGGTCAAGGAAAACATGGTCAAAAACAGAATGATGGAAATCACGCTCAAGGACGGGACAAAGGTGGCTGCTCCGTGGCAGTTCAGAAACTGTGCGATGGGAGGAAGGCATACAGAAAAAGAGTACCCCGAATCAAACATCAGTATGCAGGAAAGTATGTTTATGCCGCTGTCGGCTAAAACGTATGAAGAAGCGCAGGAGATGACCGTGAAACTGCAGTACCGATTAAAGGAGATTATTGAAGCTGCGCCCGGGGCAAAGGTTATGGGGATAGGGCTCGAAGGCGGATTGTCGCCTTACATCGATAAGGAGCCAACAGACAAGGTGCCGGAACAAAGAATGTGGAGAATGATGAAACAAGCGATACTCGACTGCGAATATACGCCGGGGGTCGATGTGGCGATCGCGCTGGACCCGGCTGCTTCCGAATTGGAGAACGCTTATCGACATGAAACCGGACAGATGGATGCGGTCGGTATGTATCGATTCTGGAGAGATAAGAGCAAGCGCGATATGAGCAGAGATGAGGTGCTGGGGCTTTACATGCAGGCGATGGATGAGGGCATACCCGTACTTTCCATCGAGGACGGTTTCGGTGAGCTGGACCATGACGGCTGGAGGCTCCTGATGCACGGGGATGAGCAGCGAAAGATTGAAGGACTCGGCGACAGAATATTCGTTATCGGCGATGACCTGGTTACCACCAAAGACGAGAATATCGAGAGCTGTGCGAGAAACGGCGAAATCAACGCAACGCTTATAAAAGCGAATCAAATCGGGACCCTGTCGGAGACGGTTCTTGCGATGCTGACGTCGCTGGCGTACGGCGCCGAATTGGTGGTTTCTCATCGTTCGAAATCCCCGAATGACCCCTTTGAAGCAGATATTTCAACAGCTATGAACGCGTTAGGGATGAAGGCCGGAGGAGGAGCCAACACGGAGCGGCTTCAAAAATACGGCCGGGTGATGGAAATAATTGCCTTAGCCAAGGCCAGCCAAAGAGAGATAACCGACAGCGAGCAGGCCCAGACGAAGGCACGTGTTAAGGAGCTGGTTCGGATATTGACCGGCAAAGAAGACGTATCCATTATGCCGGACGCGGCGGATATCGATATCGCCAGCTTATTGATTCGGATGTTGGCTATTGAGGCGGTCAGCGGAACCGAAGAAGCCACCAACGCGGGAATTCCTTCAGCAGCGGCGACGTTATTTTTTGGCCGGACCGGCACTATTCGCTTTAAGGGGTCGACTCCGCTGGGCACGTCGGCGGGTGTGGATGAAGCGATACATTATGTCGACAGCATCATCTGGCCGGGTGAAATCACGAGGAAATATCCGGACTTGTTTGAAGAGGCCGGGGACAAAACATATCGGTTCAAGAAGGGCCTCGAGTTCGAAGAGATTAAATCCAAGAATGACGAGGAGCTGATGGCTCTTTGGAAAAGAGCAAGGCGTTATGACGGAATGGGCTGCATGGAGGCTGTCAAACACATCGAGACGGTTCTGGCCAAGGCTTTTAAGGGCAAGAGGCTTTCAGAAATCGGCGATTTACTGCAGGCCGACAAGGAATTGTTGACGCTGGAGTGCGACCAGGCCGTAGCGGCGGGAGTGCTTTCGAAGGACGCGACGGCCGAAGAGAAAATACGGGTGATGCAGAGAAAGGGCGTTCTGGGTATGAACGCGATTTTATCCTTATCCCTGGCACTTGGAAGGGCTATCGCAGCGAGCCAGGGCAAAGAGCTTTGGCAACTGATTCGGGAAATGGCCGCAGAAACGATGGCAAAATTTATCTTCGCAAATTCAACCAACGGCGACAAGAAAGAATTGGCGTCTCTCAGGACCATGGATTTCGAGGAGTTGAAGGCTCTGTTTGGTCAGACAGCCCAGGAAGCAATCAAGCAAGGAAAGACGATATACGAATTACTTAGAGAGCAACTGGTGGTATATCCGGTATAAAACAGGACCGTCGGGCTGAGGGCACTGAAGCTGTCTTGGTTATGCGCGGGCAAGATATTCTGCGAACGCTTTTATTTGTCATCTTTTTCAGTGTGGGGGCAGCGGCATTGAGCGGGGCGGTTCTGTTTGGTGATTTGCTTGGCTACTGCGAAAACAAAGACCTGTTAGACTCATCCGAGAAATCGCTGGAAAAGCTCAGGTCCTTAAACGCCGACTATGACGCCCTGCTCAAACAGGTGCAGGAAGACCCCGAGTTGATTGACCGCATCGCGCGTGCTACGTTTGGCACAGGCCTGGAAGATGCAAATACCGCCTACCCAAAGGTCGCGCCGGAGCAGCTCGATGCTGCCCGAAGAGCACTGATGGAGGATACGCAGCAGCGACGTCCTGTTTCAGTCGCGCGACGCTGGGTCGAGCGGCTCAGCAGGCCCTGGCGGCGGGTTGCGGTATTTTTGTGCGGAGCAGCCCTTGTACTTGTTTCGTTTATGTTCTTTAGTTCGAAGCGGTGACTGAATCGCACAGCCTGAACTCTGATTGACCTCGAAGGCCCCGGTGGAACTCCCCAGGCGTTGAGTCTGCATCTGCGTTCAGAGCACACAACACTGACCGGAGGCAGACCAGGACGAATAATACCGCGTTTCTTTCGCCACCCGGTCAACCGGAGATGGTTTCTTCGAGATTGGCCAGTATCGCTTTTGCTTTGGCGACTTTGTTTCCCGCCGGGCTCCGCCAGTTCAACTGACGGTTTGTCTTTATCAGGTCCTCGACCTTTTTGCAGGCCAGCAGGACGGTTGCGTGGTTCTTATTGCCCATATGCCTGCCTATCTCCGAGGAGGACATTCTGGTGTGCTTTCTGGCCAAGTACATGCTGAAGTGTCGCGCCAGGGCTACGGTTCTGTCCTTTCTGGCTGAATGGATATTGCCCGGGGTGGTCTCGAAATATGTGGCGGCGGCCGATTCGATGTCTGATATGTGTGCTATGGGGTCACACCTCTCGAGGTGCTCGGCCAGGACCTCTTTGGCGATGGATAGGGTTGGCTTTTGGTTCTTGAGCGAGGCCAGAGCAATCAGCTTCAGCAGAGCGCCCTGGAGCTCGCGGACGTTGGTCTTCAGATGTTCGGCGATGTACTGCACTACGGTTTCGGGGATTTGTTTCTTCAAGGTTGCCGCGTACTGTCGGCAGATTTCGCAGCGTGTCCGGAAGCCGGGGCTTTCGATTTTGACGACCATTCCCGAGACGAAGCGGTTGACCAGCTTTTCGGAGAGCCGGCCTATCAGCTTGGGATGGGCGTCGGAGGCAAGCACCACCTGTTTTCCAGCTAAGCTTATCGTATTAAAAGTATGCAGGAACTCCTGCTGCATTGAAGGCTTGCTGGCCAAGAAGTGTATGTCGTCGATTGCCAACAAATCCATTCGTCTTAACCGACACCGAAAAGCCTCCAGCTTTTTGGTCTTCAAGGCCAGCACGAACTGATTCACAAAGTCCTCCGCCGACAGGTACGACCAGTTTGTGTCGGGTCGCCTCGAGCACACTTCGTTGCATATCCCTTGCAACAGATGTGTCTTGCCGACGCCGTATCCTCCATGAATAAACAGCGGATTGAACGGACTCTGTGGCTCATTCACAACCGCTTTTGCGGCGTTGTAAGCCAATTGATTGGATGAGCCGACCACGAACGTATCCAGACTCAACTTCAGTCTGCTGTGCGTGGTCCTCCGTATCCCGGCCCTGCGGGCGCGAGAGACGCCGTGTGTTTTTTGGGACAGTTTTGCATCTGGACCGAGTTGGGACTTTCTTTGATGTCCGGAGAGCTCCGCGTCGATGTTGAAGGTAACCTTTCGGCTCTCGCCGATAGCCATCCGGACGGCCCGGTCTATCTCGGTCAAAAAGTGGCTTTCAAGCCAGGTTGCCATAAAAAGGTTCGGCACGCCTATTTTGAGGTATTCCTCGGTAATCGTGAACCTTGTGGCGTTCTTGAACCAGATTCGAAATTTCTGTGTACCGATTCTTGCACTAAGAGCTTCATTGATTGCACCTACTTGTGCTCCCGCCAGGCGGGTTGCTTCATCCGTGATTGTGGCCTGCATTACAGTCTCCCCTTTTGCTGATAGTTTATCATTGAGTTGTTTGCTCTTACCCACTAATTATTAAAGCACAGTAAAACAATGCAACATGATTTTGGCAGATTTCTTTTCCACTTGACGAAGGTTGCTGTCTGTATTGCAGTTGCGCGCAAAAAAATATTTATTTTGAACAGCTTATGCACACCATAAGTTCGATTTGTGGAAAAGCTGTGGATTGGATTTTCAAATCGCAGTTCAGCCTGACACGGTGACACTGCGGCAGCAACCGGTTCGGGGCGGCTCAGACAATCAAGCTTGAGCAGGCTCCGTCTCTACTTCAATTGGTCAATCCTGCCGGGAAACTTGAATTGAGAGCTGGCGTTTGTCTCAGTCGTTTTTGGTACGGTCGACAATTCCTGCAAATGCATCCCCGGGCTGGGTTGCACGACCGTTGACAAAGGCCTCGAAATCCATAACGGTGCCGCCGGCGGGTTTTATCTTGGTTATCTTCAGCGCATCTTTGCCGCAGATTACGTTCAGGTTGCCGTCCAGTGTTCCGGATGGCACATGAGCCGGGTTTGAGCTCTCGACGACCTCGGCCATCGCTATTGCCACGCGCTGGGACTTTCCTGTTGTGTTTGACACGTACTCTGCCGAAGCCCCAGGCCAGGGCCAGAGTCCCCGTATTCTTCTTTGTAGAGCCCGTGCCGGCTCACCGAAATCGAGCAAGCCGTCGGATTTCTTCAGCTTCGGTGCGACAGTAGCCCCCGAGTGGTCCTGTGGTGTGTAGGTGGCTGTGCCGGCGGCTATTTCATCCAGGGTTTCCAGCAGCAGCGGCGACGCCAACGCAGCCAGTCTGTCGTGAAGCCGGCCGGCCGTATCGAAGGGCCCGATGCTGGTTTGGGCCTGGGCCAGGACCTCGCCGGCATCCATTTTTTCAACAACAGTGATTATGCTGATGCCGGTTTCGTGTTCGCCGTTTATTATCGCCCAGTTTATGGGGGCTGCTCCGCGGTATTTGGGCAGCAGCGAGGCGTGGATGTTTATCGTTCCTTTCGGCGGCAGCGCAATGATTTCGTTTCCGATTTTCTGACCGAACGCAGCCACGACAATAACATCAGGTTCCAACTGTGCGATTTTTTCAACGATTTCGGGTTTGTTTACGTTCTCCGGCTCGATACAGGCGACAGAATTCTCTTTTGCCCAGCAGGCAGCCGGTGTGGGCCTGGTCTTTCTCGCCCTGCCTGCGGGCCGTGGTGGCTGCGCAATAACAAGCAGCGGGCTGTGGCTGGAGCCGAGCAGGGCATTTAAGGAATCGATACCGAATTGGCCGCTGCCGAGAAAGACTGTCTTCATTGGTCTATCCTGAAAAGTCTGCGTCTCAGGGTTTGTGTCCCTTCTCAAGTCTTTTGAGTTGTCTTCGATGTGCAATTCTCGCGGTCTGGCTCATTCGGTTTACGACGGTCAGACCCTCGATATGGTCATACTCGTGCTGGAGCGCCCTTGCGTAAAGACCCTCGGCGTCTTCGGTAAACTGCTTGCCGTTAAGGTCTGTGGCAGTGACCCTGCATTTCTTGTATCTTCGAATCTTGGTGTAAATCCTCGGCACGGACAGGCATCCTTCCTCGAATAGTTCAATTTCGTCCGTTACAGGGGTGACCTTCGGGTTAATATACACCCTGACGGAATCCCTGGTTCCATCGAGCGAAATGATAAACATTCGCAGCGCCAGTCCCACCTGTGGTCCGGCCAGGCCGATGCCCTTGTTGTCAAGCATGATATCGGTCATCTTCTCGACCAACCGGCGCACGCTATCGTCGATTTTTTCAATCGGCTGGGCAGGCTGGGCCAAAACCGTCGCCGGGTAACGCGTTATCCGACATTTCTCAGCGTCAATCATCTTGCATTTCCTCCGAGAATCGCTCCGGCGTCGCTTCGAGCTGGCTCGGCAGGTCTTTGTTGTCATCGAACTCGTCACCGGCGAAGATGCTGCCGAGGTAGTGTTTTCTTACGGTTTCGCTGCGCACGATTTCGGACGGTTTTCCCGCACCTATAACCTGTCCGTGGTCAATTATATACGCCTTGTCGACCACCTCCAGCGTCCTTTCGACGTTGTGGTCGGTGATAAGTATACTTACTCCCGAGCTGACAAGACGCTTGATTTCCTTCTGGAGGTCTTCGACGGTGATAGGGTCAACCCCGCTGAAGGGTTCATCCAGCAGGATAAGTGATGGCTCGGTTACCATAGCGCGGGCAATCTCAAGTTTTCGCCGTTCGCCCCCGGAGAGGAATCTCCCTTGACTGCCGGCAACTTCGCTCAGGCCGAAATGCTCAATGAGCGTCTCGGCCCTGCGATTTCGCTCGGCCCTGGTGATGGACATTATCTCCAGTATCGCGTAGAGGTTATCCCTTACGGTTAAGCGCTGAAATATGCTCGGTTCCTGTGACAGATACCCGATACCGAGCCGGGCGCGTTTGTACATCGGCAGTTTGGTAATATCTCGGCCCTGGAATATCACGGAGCCGCGGTTTGGAGCAACCATTCCCATAATCATTCTGAAGGTGGTGGTCTTTCCTGCGCCGTTTCTGCCCAGAAGTCCGACGATACTGCGCGGGGCAATGGTTACGGATACCTCGTTGACGACGACGCGTCCGGAGTATTTCTTCACCAGCCCGCAGGTCTCGAGAAGACTCATATCCACGAAAACACCTCTCGAACATATCACTGACGGCATATAGCCTATAGCAGTCACTCGGAAACGTAAAGCCAAAAAGCGAAAATGACATCTGCCGGGCTCGTGCGCAGGTTCATTTCGGCAGGCATCGTGGAGCTGTTCGGGACGAGTTTTGGTCTTCATCCGATGTTTTTCGCTTTACTTTTTGTGCTCTTTGCGTAATCTTGCCGGGTATGTTCGCAGTTATAAGCGATATACATTCGAATCTTGAGGCCCTCACGGCGGTTCTTGCCGATATCGAAGGGCGTGGAATAACGACAATCTACTGCCTCGGCGATGTGGTCGGCTATGGGCCCAATCCCAGGGAATGTCTGGATTTGATTATTGACAAGACCGAGCTTTGTGTTCTGGGTAATCACGATTACGCGGTTTTTTATGAGCCTACGAACTTCAACTATGGCGCCGAGCAGGCCAGTTTCTGGACCCGTGGAGTTCTGGAAGCCGAACAGGCCGCCCAGGGCCGGGATAAGCGCTGGCGGTTTTTGGGCGAGCTTCCAATCAAGCACACGATAAGGGTACGACTGGGTACTAACAGGGCGATAATGGATTTTATTCATGCCTCACCCAGAAGACCCATCAACGAATATATCTTCCCCGACGATGTCTATACCAATCCGTTGAAGGTGAGATTATTGTTTGAGCGAATAAAGCACATTTGTTTTGTGGGCCATACCCATCTTCCGGGCGTATTTCTTGGTGAGCCGGATTTCTACCTGCCAGAAGAGCTCGGCAACTCGTACCCGATTGTCGAGAGTGAAAAAGCAATCATAAATATCGGTTCGGTGGGTCAGCCGCGAGACAGAGACAACCGGGCAAGTTATGTCTACGTCGAGGAGAACCAGGTTCACTTCGTTCGTCTGGAGTACGACTTTGAGACTACGGCGAAAAAGATAAGGGCCATTGACCACCTGGATGATTTCCAGGCGGAGCGGCTGCGTGAAGGAAGATAGGCGTCGTCAGGATTGACAAGAGCAAGATTATGAAAACCTTTTTTTTATTGTTTTTGACGGGATTCGTTGCACTTTGCGGCGGGCTGGTTGCTAAGTCTGCACGGCCGGCGGGCCGCTCAGCCTGCGGCAGGTCGTGTATACTCCTGCAGCAGACAACAGGCAAAGAACCCATCATAGGTGAAAATAGTCCCTCTTCTCAGGGCCCACAGTTGCAGTCGGCCGATTATATCACGCTGCACGCGAACAACGCCGCAGCTCAAACGGTTCTGTTAGGCTCAGTGGACCCGTACAGCGGTTTCAAGTTCGAGCTTGAATTGAGTTCTATGGGCGCTGCTATTAGCAGGGCGTCCTTCAGCGAATTCAATGACCGCGACCACACGAATCCACAGCCTCTGGCAGTTCTCTCGCCCGTTGAGGGCCAGGCCCTTTCGCTGGCGAACCGAGGTCTCGTGCTGTACCTGGAGGGCAGACAGTACAGGCCGATGCCTCTGGACAAACTACACTGGCAAAGCTACGGCAGGCACAAGTCATCGGATGGCTCTCAGTCGGCCCGGTTCGAAGCTGTAATCAAGGCCAAAGGTACTGGCGAGCCGATTCTTAAACTGAGCAAGACTTATGAGGTTTTCCCCGACAGCTACCAGGTGAGCTGCAATTTGACGGTTTGCAATTTGTGGGCCGGCGAGCAAAAGCTGCGTTTCGACCTTGCCGGGCCGGTAGGAATCGGCAGAGAAAGTTATCGCAGCGACATGAGAAAGATTGTGGGCGGGTTTGCAACGACCGACGGAAAAGTAGTCTCATCTCGACAAGAGATTCACAGTTCGTTTCTCAGCAGGAAGTCAGGTTTAAAAGATGGTACGCGCAAATATCGCCAGGCCCTGAGAACCGCCGACGCAGGGGAAATCGAACGGGCAAGGGAGAATCTGCGGATAGGACACAATCTTCCGGACCGGCACAGGCAGGCGAGATTCCTGTGGGCGGCGGCGACCAATAAGTATTTTGCTGCAATACTGCGACCCTTGCCGGTTAAGGACCAGGATTACTGCGACTGGGTCAAAGACAAAACAGCCCTTTTCCACAATCCCGACCGGGACGAGCGCGCCGACACCGGAGATGAGACAGTCGGATTCGAGTTCAGGGTTGACCCGAGTCCGCTGGCTGCTGTGGGACAGACCGGAAGCACCAGAACCTATAAGTTTCAATTGTATATCGGGCCGAAGGACAAGAGCCTGTTCGACAAGAACGAGTTATATCAAAAGCTCGGCTTTGTTGAGACGATAGATTTTATGGGCTGCTGTTGCCCGGCCAGTATTATCCGGCCGCTGGCTTTCGGGATATTGGCGCTAATGAAGTGGATGTACGGTTTTATCAACAACTACGGCGTGGTGATAATCATCCTCGTGTTTTTGTTCCGCCTGGCGATACATCCGATTACCAAAAAGAGCCAGGTCTCGATGAGCAAAATGAGCGGGCTGGGCCCGAAGGTCGAAGAAATAAAGAAGAAATACAGCGGCAACAAGACCGAGATGAACAAGCACATGATGGCCTTCTATCGCGAGCAGGGGGCCACGCCGATTATGGGTATCCTGCCGATGCTCGTGCAAATGCCCGTCTGGATTGCGCTTTGGACTGCGGTGTACTCCAGCATCGACCTGCGAGGGGAGCCGTTTCTGCCGTTCTGGATAACCGACCTTTCGGCGCCGGACGCGCTGTTCAGGTTCCCGGCGGTGAGTTTGCCTTTGCTCGGCAAGCTGGACTCGTTCAATCTGCTGCCTATTTTGATGGGGGTGGCATTTTACCTTCAGCAGAAGTTGATGCCGTCTCAGGCTACGGCGTCGGCCAATCCGCAGATGGCTCAGCAGCAAAAGATTATGATGTTTATGTTTCCATTGATGTTTCCCGTGATGCTTTACAAGGCCCCATCCGGCGTAAATCTGTACATTATGGCCAGCACGTTCGCCGGGGTCATTGAGCAGTACGTGATTCGCAAGCACATCCGCGAAAAGGACCAGGCTGAGTTAAGTGGTCTGGTCTCGGCCACTTCGAAGACGGGCGGTAAAACCAAGAAGAAAAAACCCAAACCGTTCTTCAAGAACTTTTGAGTTGGTCGGCGGCGAGCAAAGACTCAAAACCCCGGGAATCCAGGATGTACCAGCTCAATGACACAATCGTAGCGGTCAGCTCTCCAACCTTCAGCCAGGCAGTGATTGTGCGAATCAGCGGTCCGCGGACAATTGAGTCATTGAACGAGATTTTCAGCCCGCCGTGCCGGAGCCAAGGCGAGGCAGGCCCTTCGTTCACGACAGAGGGCCGGGCTATTGTCTCCGGCAGCATTCGGATTGGCGCAGGGCCGCAGACCGACGCCAGGCTGTATTTATTCTTCGCACCACGTTCCTACACAGGTCAAGACGTTGCTGAGCTCCACCTTTTCACGAACCGGTCTGTGACCGAGGCCCTGATGGGCGACCTGCTCGGCAAAGGGCTTCGGATGGCGGGACCCGGCGAGTTTACCGCCAGGGCGTACCTTAACGGGAAAATGGACCTGTCCCAGGCCGAAGCGGTCAATGAGATTATCGTCAGCAGCAATAAGTTTCAACTGGAAGCTTCACACAGGCTCCTAGCAGGCCGACTTGCTCAAACCACAGCGAAAATCGCCGAGCAGCTCATGGATTGTCTGAGCCTGATTGAAGCCGGCCTTGATTTTAGCGGTCAAGACATACAGTTCCTGACGGCCGAGCAGGCGGTCGAAAGGCTGTCCGAGATGAGAAACGAGCTTGAGCGTTTGAAATCCGGCAGTATCAGTTATGAACAGGTAGTGGATTTGCCGTCTGTAGGCATAGCCGGCGCCCCGAACGCCGGCAAAAGTACTCTGCTGAACACCTTGCTGGGCCAGCCCAGGAGTATCGTCTCGGACATCCGAAAGACCACCAGGGACGTCCTCAGCGGCGTGCTGAATCTGCCTCACTGCAGGTGTGTGCTTTTCGATTGTGCGGGACTTGCGCCCGAGCCGGCCGACATCCTCGATGAGCTGGCCCGCGAGGCGGCGACGGAAGCCCTGCGAAACAGTTCCGTTGTCTTGTTCTGTGTGGACCTGTCAAAGCCCGACTACAGCGAAGATAGCGCGGTACGTCGGCTCATCAAGCCGAAAGCCTTGCTCGGCGTTGCCACAAAGTCTGACCTGCTTTCGCAGGATGCGTTGGAGCGACGCCTCTGCCGGCTCAATAGCCTGTTTGGCGCCGATTTTTTGCAGACCAGCGCCAAGACTTCAGCGTCAATAGAGGCTCTGCGGGCGGCGATAGACGGAAAGCTTGTCGAATTGGGCTTGGGTCATCCGGGCCCGCTCGGCAGAGGCGTCTCGACAGAGGCGCACGACGCAGTAGCCCTTACGGCACGGCACCGCCAGGCTGTGCTCGATGCTGTCGACAATATCAACGAGGCCGTCAGCCAACTGGAGGCCGGCAGTGAGGAAATCGCCGCGATGACGCTCCGGGCCGCTCAGCAGGCACTGTCGGAAATCGAGCAGCAGCAGCTCGACGAACAGATACTGCACCGGATATTCGGGCGATTCTGCATAGGAAAGTAGGTCGAAGCGGGCGGCAAATGCCGGGCTTTCGGTCTCTTCGAATCGCCCGGAAATTGCCGGTTCACCCGCTTCGGCTCTTTGCTGCTGTCACACAGCGAAACAGTTCCGCCGGTCAAAACTAAAACTGCTATTGTTTGTCCTTGGCCTC
>JAUWKC010000089.1 GCA_030607345.1 Planctomycetota bacterium
AGTGCAGGAGCAGGTTCCAGACAAGGTCCGCTTCGCCCGGTCCAGCCGGATTAGTGGCCACACCTGATATCTTGGCGATGGCATTCGCTACAACCGGGTCGTAGACAAATGGGGAAACATTGGCGTGCGCATAAAGCACTGGGTTCTCCATCCAGTCCACGCCAATCGCTAAGCTTGCGGGGCCCGAAACTTCGAGGTCCAGGTCAAAACTGGAGATCCAATACCCGTCGCCCAGTGGGTTGGGCTCGAACGGGTTGTTCTCGATAACAATCGCCAGTCCGATGACGTCGCTTTCCAGAAGCATGTCATTCTCGCCGCCGAGCCTGCCGCCACTTTCACCGATGTCAACCGGCACAACCTTCAAGACAGCCGCACCGGCGATGTTAACTATGCTAAGAATTATCAGTAAAGCTAACAGTTTTTTCATCATCTTTCTCCTTTCAACTCATTACCAATTTTCTATTAGCATCTTGCCATTTTTTTTCGGGGCACGTCTTTTTTACAAAGTTTTGTGCCCCGCTGCACATTGCCGTTACGGCTAGTAAATTCCGTACGGGTCACCCGGCGTACAATCGCTGGCCGGGGTCATGCCGAAGTTGTCACGGAATTCAGGCCAGTCAACGGTGTCGATATTACCGTCGCGGTTGTAATCCGCACACGGCTTATAGCCGGCGTCGGGATAGCTGTTTCCGAAGCCATCTCTGAAGTCGGGCCAGTCAACGGTGTCGACATCGCCGTCGCCATCGGCATCGCCGTGGCACTGAGTCACATAGTTCCAGCATGGCGGATACGTCGGCGCGCATACGAGTGTGCAGGAGTCCCCGGTCAGATTGACGCTTACCGCCTCGTCCGGATTTTCCATAACGACGCCGCCTCGAATGGCATTTAGCGCCACAACGACGTTAACATCGCCGCAGCCGGTTATCTCCAACACGACCATCGTATTGACGTCGGCAGGAGCCAACTCGCCGTCTTCATAGAGCGAACCCATCTCGACGGTTACGCCGCTGGTGCCGACTCCGCCCTGTGTGCCGTCGTAACCTGAGTCGCAGACGCAACTGCCCCAGTCGTCCACTACGCCGGACGAGCTGATGCCAATGCTCCCGGGATAGACGTAGTAACCATTGGCGGCACAGGTTGCGCCAAGAATGGTGGCGTCGCCTTCGAGCGTAATATCCACTGCATAAGCACGGACATTATTGCTCTCGCCGGAGGCGTCAAAGGTGACGGTGACCGTCGCGTTGTTTGTGTCACAGACGTCCACCACGATGCCGGCCGTAATGTCAACATCCGCCCATACCGGCGCGGCCATCGCCAAAACGACCAAAGCACAAATTAACTTTTTCATAATTTACCTTCCTTTCTTCTCTTCTTTTCTTGGCAGGGTCACACACCCTGCATTGCCTTGGTTCTTTCAAACACATACACCTAATCCCTGTCCTGTGCAAAATCTTGATTTCCACACATATCACCCCGGCCGACAGGGTAGCCGGTTTGAAAAAGCAGTCACTTGCCGCTCCTCCAAATCCTCCTTTCTCGCCCAAATAGCGAAAATGCGTGCCATACACGGTACGGCACTGTTATCACACCCTGGTGAAGGCTGAATGTATAATAACACAGGGCCGGCGCATAAATCAAGGGAAAAACGGCAAAATGGGAAAAAAATTTAAATTTTTTTTTGCACTCACCGAAGTAATAAGTACCGACAGCAAGGCCCGGCGTGAGCGTTTTGGCGTGACGCCCTGGGCTGTCGGGCTTTTCTTGTGCCCGCAGCGGCATTTTTGTGTTATAAAAGGCTAATTTCAGGGCAACAGGCCCCTTTTTCTGGCGAGACAGGTTTTCAGGATTATGCGTAATTTTTTTCGAGGCCGGCTTTTATTTGTGCGAATCGTCCTTTTTGGCGCGGTTCTTGGGCTTATTGCCGTCGGGATAGCGACGATATACTCCGTTGGGCACCCTGCCGAGGCGAGCCATTCGGCGGAGTCGGCGGCCCTGGCAGGTTACTGGAAGAAGCAGGTTATTTTCGCGGTGGTTGCTTTTATAGGCTTTATAGCGGCGAACCTGGTGAATTACCGGCGTCTTGGCGGGGTGAGCTACTGGATTTACGGGATTGTGCTGTGTCTCCTTGTGCTGCTTCTGGTGAGCCGGTATGTTGTCGCCCTGCCGTTTATACCGTCAATTAACGGCACGCACCGCTGGATAAGCGTGGCGATAGGCGGCCGGCAGCTTCCCTCTCTTCAGCCTTCGGAGATATGCAAGGTGGCGTATATCCTTGCTCTGGCGTGGTATCTTCGTTATCGGAGCAACTACCGCAATTTCAAGGCGTTGGCAGGCCCTTTCGCACTTACGGTGCTTCCGATGGTGCTTATCCTGCTGGAGCCGGACCTGGGTACGGTACTCTTGATGATGCCGGTTTTCTTCACGATGGTCTTCGTGGCGGGCGCCAAGGTCAGGCATCTGGTCATTATAATCCTGCTGGCAGTACTGATAAGCCCGATTCTCTGGCTGAAGATGGAGACATATCAGCGGATTCGGATAAGCAGCGTTCTTCTTCAGAACGAGTTTGTGCGTCAAAAGGTACAGGAGCATCCGGCGATTGGTCGTATTCTTGTGGGCGAGCAGTTCAGCTCGCGGCGATGGGAAAGGCAGTGGGGCCACCATCTGATGCGCTCGAAGTTTGCGGTAGCTTCCGGTGGAGCGGGTGGTTACGGTTTTCGTCAGGGTCCGTTTGTGAAGTACAATTTCCTTCCGTTCCGTCATAACGATTTTATATTCTCGATTATCGCTCATGAGTGGGGCTTCTGGGGCTGTCTTGGTCTTTTCGGTCTCTATGCGGTCGTCATCTGGTGCGGTCTGGAGATTGTGGCTAATAATACCGACCCGTTCGGCAAGCTCGTCGCAATGGGCATCGTTTCGATGTTTGCCGTTGAGGTGCTTGTGAATGTGAGTATGACGATTGGGCTGATGCCGATTACGGGTTTGACGCTGCCATTTGTCAGTTACGGCGGCTCGAGCCTTTTGATGAGCATGATTGCCGTAGGGCTGCTCAACAACGTTGGGCGATGCAGGCCGTTCGGACTGGGCAGGGGGGGAGCGGGTGGACCGTTTCTGCGTTTCCGGCTCGGGACGTAGAAGATGAGTTGACGAAGAACCGAAGGTGTAGTTGTGCTTCAGGGTACTTGATGATAAAGGGCTTCCGACAGATTGCCTCTCTTACGGCGGTAAGCAGGGTATTCGGTATGGTTCGGGATATAGCGCTGGCGCATTTTTTCGGCGCCGGCTGGCTGATGACGGCCTGGACGGTGGGTTTTAAGATACCAAATCTTGCCAGGCGTCTCTTCGGGGAGGGAGCGGCATCTGCCTCATTTATTCCCGTATACAGCAAGGAGCTTGGCAGGGACCGGGCGGCTGCCGACGGACTGGCCAATACGATGCTGACAGCGGTGTTTGTGGTTCTGGCGGGGATAGTTGTTATTGGCGAGGCTGCGATTTGGGGCTACCGGTGGCTCTTTGCGACGAGTCACGGTGCGCGCGTCGGGCTTGCTCTTTGCGGAATAATGCTACCCTATATGATACTGGTATGTCTGGTGGCGATTTTGGGCGGCATTTTGAACGTTCACAGGCGTTTCGCATCGCCGGCAGCGGCGCCGATTGTTCTGAATATCTTTATTATCGCGAGCATATTGTTCAGCGGGTGGGTACTCGGTTTTGACGCGGAGCAGCAGGTATTCTTCGTGGCGGTTTGGGTTCTGGCGGCGGGGCTGGTTCAGATGGGGATTCAGTTTCCGTCTCTGCGTTCGGCTGGTGTACGGATTCGTCCGGCCTGGCAGACGCACTCGACGGCCTTTACGCAGGGGATTCTGCTGATGGGCCCGATGATACTCGGCCTTACGGTGACACAGTTGAACACGCTGGCCGACGACGTAATAGCCCTTTGCTTTATGAATGAGCGGGGCGACCCGCTGGGCTACGGGGCCCCCTCCTACCTGTATTATGCACAGCGGCTGTACCAGTTCCCGCTGGGGGTGCTGGGGATATCGCTCGCCACGGCCATATTTCCGGTGATGAGCTCGGATGCGGCGAGGAAGGATTTTCGGGCGTTGGGCGCGACGATATCTCACGGGATAAGGGCGGCATTATTCGTGGCTATGCCGGCGACGGCGGGGATTCTTATTATATCGCGCCCTTTGATATCGGCGGTTTTTGAGCACGGTGAGTTTAAGAGCGCCGATACTCCGACGGTGGCGTTGACACTGTGTTTCTATGCGTTGGGCCTTTGCGGGTATTTTTCGCAGCAGATAAGCACGCGTGCGTTCTATTCGCTGCAGGAGCCCAGGATACCGGTGCGGAGTGCAGTGATAGCGGTGGCGGTGAACGTTGTGCTGAATCTGACTCTTATCTGGTTTATGGGTACGGCGGGTCTTGCACTTTCGACGGCGGTTTGCTCGTATTTGCAGGTTGCGATACTCGTTTCGGCGCTTCGCAGACGCATTTCAAGCCCGATAATGGAAGGATTTGCAGGTTTTATTTTGAAGGTTGTCTCGGCGACGGCTGTGATGTATGCGGTGGGAGTGGTGATTATGTACCTGATGCGCGGCGTGGGGCAGAGCCGGTTTTATAACATAGTTCGTCTCTGTGCGGTGGTGCCGACATGCGCCGGCGTGTATGTCGCAGCGGCGAAGGTTCTCGGCATTGAGACGCTGTCAGAGCTTACCGGGCGGGCTCGCCGGGCTGATTAGCCGGATGGTTTTGTCCGGCCTTTGCATTGTGGGGGCGGTCTTATCAATCCAAAACAGGCTATTGCACCACGCAGGCAGCGGGGTTGTGGACGTTCGCCGGAAAAATGCACCACAGGCGGTTTTTGTGCGTAAAGCATAACGGTCGATTGCCCGAAATACCTAAGTAATTGGAAAGTTATGCGTCGAGAGGGGTATAGGTAAATCTGGCCCGACGATGGTTGAAGAAAGAAACGAAGGGCGGACAGCAACGGTGATAAGGTCTGATAAAGGCAAGGTTCTTTTGCCGGAAAGTGGTATGCTCAGAAACACATACACCTGGGCTGCCGGTAGGCGTCTGCGAGGCGGAGGCGCCCGGCCCTGCCTGGTTTTAGCGGTGGTGTTGTTTTGCTGCGCAGTCTGCCGCGGGCAGGAAACCGCAAGTGGCGGCGAGCCTGGCCCGGCAGAAAGTCTGAACAATGTGGCCGAGCGAATATCTTCTGCTTCGGTTGGCCGGAGGTTGTACGAAATCGCGCATGAACTGGGCCGCTCCGAGCAGCTTGGCGCTGCTGAGCTTGAGCAGGCTGTTACTCTGCTCGAGGCGACGGCAGAGCTTGACGACAGGGCCAACTATATTCTGGATGATATGATAAGGCTCGTTGCTCTGGATGGTGAGGGCCGGTACTCGAAGCTGATGCGTCAACTGCTTTTAGCGTACGTCGATGACAGGGCAGACCTGGAGGTCATACGGTCGGCAGTCGGTTACCTGATGAGCGGTATGAGCCTGCGGGAGCAGCGAGAGCAACTTCTTGGTGAGCTTTTTGAGAGCCTGGGCCCAAAGAACAAGGTCGTCGGTTCTGAACTGGCGACGGAACTTGGTATTCTGCAGGCTGAGAAAGCGGATTCTGCGTCTGCTCAGAATTACTTCATCCTGGCGTATAACAACAATAACTACAACCGGCTCGCGTTTGGCAAGCTGGTGGAGCTTATCGGCGAACAGATAACGCCCGCGATTCGTCTGGAGCATCTTCGGCTGATTCTGCGCCGGAACCCCCTGGATATTGAGGCGGCGCTGGCGTTTGCCGGGCAATGTGAGCAGTACGAGCTTTACGAGACGGCGGTCGAGGCCTATAAGTATTGTGCGGATTTATTCAGGTACCTGTATCCGGCGGAGCAGCTTCCGGCGGCGATATATCTGCCGTGGGCGATGAGCAGCTACAATACCCAGCGTCAGTTGCACAACTGTCTGAGGATTGCATCGGAGGTGGGCAGGGAGGGCCGGTTCGACATTTTGCTGGAGACCATTGCAGCCAAAGCAACGTTGAAAATGGGTCAGACCGAGCAGGGCAACACGATTCTTAAGCTGGCGGAATCTCGAGCGCTTATGCTTGCGGGCGCCGAGGGCAAACTTGCGCCGGACAAGCAAGCCGGAACCGTCAACAGCGAGCAGATGGCCTGGTTTTACTGCTTTGGAGTAGAGGACGCCAACCGTGCTGTTTTGTGGGCCAACAAGGCATATTCGTCGGAGCCGAACTCTGCTGTGGCGGCGGGTCTTCTGGCGTATGCGGTTGTTCTTAACGGCCAGACGGACTGGCCGAAGATTCTAATCGACAAGTATAAACGGACACAGATTTCCGAACTTGCGCTCGCTCAGATTCAGCTTGCGCAGGGGCAGAAAGACTCGGCGTTTGCGACGTTAAAGTCTGCGATTTCGAAAGACCCCGGTACTCTGGCGGCCGAGCGCGCGCGAGAGCTTATGGCGGAACAAGGCGGACAGTACATCCCGGCGGTTGACGCTGACGTTGCGCTCGGAGGTTTGAAGAGCCAGTTCGCAGAAAGGATTGTTCCGAGGTTTACCGTCCCCGGCAAGATGGTTGAAGTTGGTCTTAAGCTTCACGGCAGCAGGTTTTCCTACGGTAGCGAGTTCGAAGGTCGGGTTTCGATAAAGAACAATTCCAGCGAGCCTGTTTTTATCAGCGATGATGCGATGCTGGCCGGCGAGGTCAGGATTGATGCGGCGGTGTCGGGCGACATCGAGGCGCAGATACCGAATCTTGTATCGATTAAGGTTTCGCCGAGTTTCGCGCTGGAGCCCGGGGACAGCTATTTTGTACCGGTTCGGCTGGAGACCGGCAGGCTGCGGGAGGTGCTTGTGGGTCATCCTCAGGCATCTCTGGCCATAGAGTTTACGGTTTTTGTGGACCCTGTTGTTGGAGAGGACGGGGAGGTGCGGAACCGCATAGCGGACATAGAGCCGGGCAGGGCGACGGTTGAACGTGTTGGTGTGAAGCTGACGCGTCGGTATCTTCAGAACCGTCTTG
>JAUWKC010000133.1 GCA_030607345.1 Planctomycetota bacterium
ACATATCAATCAATACACCCACTCGCGGAACGCAGGCCGGATTCGCTCCCAGGGCCTTGATTCCTTGGGCAAATCTGCGAAAATAGGGCTTGCAAAGTTGCCTGACCGGCTTTATATTCTTGGACTTTGTCTTTTTTGAAAGGTTCTTATATGAAATATGATGTAGCGGATTTGTCCCTGGCACGTCATGGCAAGAAACGCATTGTATGGGCTGATAACGATATGCCGGTTTTGGCGGCGATACGTGAAAGGTTTGGCAAGAGCAAGCCGTTAAGAGGCAGGAATGTCTCGGCCTGCCTGCACATAACTGCCGAAACCGCCAACCTGGCACGGACTCTAAAGGCCGCCGGAGCGAATGTGGTTTTGTGCGCATCCAACCCGTTGAGCACACAGGACGACGTGGCAGCTTCGCTGGTAAAAGACTACAAGATTTCGGTCTTTGCGGTCCGCGGCGAAAATCGCACGACGTACTACAAGCACATCAACGCCGCCATTGACAATAAGCCGGTGATTACATTTGACGACGGGGCTGATTTGGTCAACGAGCTGCACACGAGCCGGAAAAGAGACAGTCACCGAATTATCACGAGCATGGAAGAGACAACGACGGGAGTTATTCGTTTGAGGGCAATGGCAAAGGCCGGCTTACTGAAGTTCCCTGTTATTGCGGTAAACGACGCGGCGAGCAAGCATTTATTCGACAACCGTTATGGGACAGGCCAGTCAACGGTTGACGGTATAATTCGGTCGACGGATTTTCTGATGGCGGGCAAAAAGGTTGTCCTCGCCGGGTACGGTTGGTGCGGTCGAGGTGTCGCCATGCGGGCGAAAGGGATGGGGGCATTGGTTACCATAACGGAGGTGGACGCCATCAAGGCGCTTGAAGCGGCTATGGACGGTTTCGAGGTAATGCCTATGGCCCAGGCGGCTAAGATTGGTGAATTGTTCGTGACACTTACGGGCAACAAGAATGTTTTGCGTGCAGAGCACTTCCGAGCCATGAAGGACAGGGCGGTCGTCGCCAACAGCGGACACTTCAATGTCGAGATAGACATCAGTGCGCTGAAGAAGCTCAGCAAGAAGGTGCGCCGTGACGTCCGCCATTGCGTTGACGAATATGTTCTCAAGAACAACAAGCGGATTTATCTTCTGGCTGAGGGCCGGCTTATTAACCTTGCCGCCGCAGAAGGGCATCCGGCTTCCGTTATGGATATGAGCTTCGCAACGCAGGCCCTTCAGGCCGAGTATGTGATGAAAAACGTGGGCCGGCTCGAGGTTAAGGTCCACGACGTCCCGACAGAAATAGAGCAGAAGGTCTGCACCTTAAAACTCAAGGCGATGTCGATAGGCATAGACAAACTCACGCCGGAGCAGATAGAATACCTCAGCAGCAGCGGCGAAGGAACATAACTTGACCGTTTCGCCCATGCGGCATTATTCGTTGCGTCCCTGTTGGTGCGCGGCAGGGCGGTTGGATTACCCGTTGCCGGGTGATGCTTATGAATAACAAACAGGCCGAGAAGGCACCTAAGGTGGGCTCGAAATCTTTTATGACCGTCGGTCCCACGCTGCACTACAGCCACGAAAATGTGCTGGGGTGCTGGCTGCTCGCTTTGCTTGCCTTCGGGCTTGTCACGCTGTTCTGGACCAAGATTCTGACAGGTGAATTCTGGTCCTTCGACCCTCAAAGCGTGATTTCTCCCGGGCTTTGGCGGTTGGATAAGGCCTCAATCGCCGGCGTTAGTATCTTTGAATATCCTTGGCAAATCTTTGTTCTCGGGCTGCTGATGGGTATTCTGGCGGTCGCGCCGGCTTTGGTATCACAGCTTATGAGCTTTTCATACAGCGTGCCGTTTATCCTGGCCGTGTTTTTCCTGGCAGACCTGCCGGCTTTTGCCGTCTGCCTGTTGGTAAGCTGTCTGGCAGTAGCGTGCCGGCCGCTTCGCTTTCGCTCCCGCTTTGTCGCTATAGTGCTGTGCATGGCGCCGCAGCTTATTTACTGGGGCTGCCTGGGCAGCGCAAAAGGAGTTGACCCCATAAAATGGGGATTCTCTTTTGCGCCCTGGGTATGTGCGTGGATTATGGGTTTGGGTATCGCCGGGCTGGTGCTGGGCATAGGACATTTCACGCGTTATCGCCCGGGCCTTGTGTGGCTGGCTACTGCCTTATTCCTGGCGCTGGCGGTTATCACGTTTGAAACAAGGATAGGTTTCGACGAGCTGGACTATCAGTTATATGTAGCCAACAACGACCCCGAGGATGTTCCGGAATTTCACGACCACAGCATAACCGAGGCGTTGGACCGAACAATCCGAGACCCACTGGCGCGAAGGTTTCTGGCAGGTTTCTTCTATCCTTCCGAACCGATACCGCTGCGAGCAGAGCTCAAGAAAGAGATTCAGGCGAAATTAAGGCTGGGGCGCTGGCCGAACTGGTTCATAATCTCACCTGAACTGAAGTACCAGCAGAAGAAGGACAGCCTTCTGAAACAGTACGATACATTCATAGCCCGACGGTCCAACAGTCGTCGGATGCCCATCGCTCTTTACTACACGGCCATGCTGAGCGAATACAGCCCCGACCTGAATGTGCTTCAGCAGGAGGAGAAGCTGCATTTCTACAGCGACTATCCGCACGGAAGGTCAAGCAATATATGGTGGAGTCTCTACACTGACTTCGGACAAAGCCCGGAATCCTTTGAGGCCCGGTGGCGGATAGCAAGAATCTGGGCAGGGCAGGCAAGATTCAAGCAGGCAGATGACCTTGCCGCCCAGGCCGAGGAAATGGTGGCGGCTCGGCTGGGAGAACTGCAGGAGAATGTTGAGCCTGGCGAGACGTTGTTCAGCCTGTTCAGGGCGCCGCCGGATTCGGTAACGACAAAGGTCAATCTCGAGGACCTGCAGAGAAGATTGGGCCGGTTCCGGTGCCTGATAAGCGCCGAGAATAGAACCGGCCGGCCCGGCCCGCAGAAACGTTTGGCCAAGTTTGTTATGCTGAATCCTCACACAACGGAGTACGACCGATACCTCGAGGAATTGCTTGACCAGACAGACGCCAACGACCCGCTGCGGGACAACATCCTGCTGGCCCAGGCGCAACGTATCGCGGATGACCTGAGGCGTGCGGAAAGATTTGCCGAGCTCCAGAAGCAGTTTGCCGACGCCGACGGCGGAATGCAGGCGATGCATGAGTTGGGCCGACTCAAGATAAATCTCTACCAGGATGAGCAGGATTCCGAACAGAAACGCCAGTACTTAGCTGAAGCACGCGGGACACTGACCAGCTTCATAAGCCTGTATCCTGACAGCTACTGTGCCGAGCAGGTCCGCAACATCCTGGATGAGCTGCCCGAAGCTGATTAGATTCATTTGACTTTTCAGCAGATTATGCTATAATACAAGTCAGCAATTGACTGTCTTTTTGCGTATCTTTCTGAGAGTTGAAATTGAGTTTTGATGGAGGAGTCAGGCCCAGTTGTGCATCTGCAGGTTTGCCGAGAACAGCTTTGCGGGTTTGGTTTTGCGAACACGGTAGAGCAGGGTAAGTTGAATCCAATGACGGCATCTGATAATAACAGTGAGCAGGTTCTGCTGATAGGCGATATCGAAAAGGCCTTTCTGGATTCGGAAGGCGTCGGCGCATTACGGTGCCGGGTCTGTCCGAAGCTGGCAGCGGCACTCGATGCCTGTGCAAAGACACCGTTTGCGGCGGTTGCGGTCGTGGTCGGCTCGGTATCGAGTGACCTGGGTACGGCTTTGAAAGCACTGCGGCAACAGAACCGGACGGCGAAGATTCTTCTTTTGGCGCGGATGTACGAGGAACCGCTGGCAATGCAGCTTACAGGTGCGGCGGCCGGCGCCGAGGCGCTTGCGGACGATTACCTGATATGCCCGGTTGCGACAGGTCGATTTTACGAGGCGGTCACGTCAGCAAGGTATGGGCAGGTGGCGGCGACCACAACGGCCGGAGCGGGCGCTCGAATCGAGAATAGAATCAGACATCTCGAAAAACTGGCGACAGAGGACGACCTGACCGGTTTGAAGAACAGAAGATATATCCGGGAATTTTCGAGGCAGATTATCGAACGCGCCGCTCGCGATAACGGGCGCGTTACATTACTTCTGTTCGACGTCGACAATCTGAAATCTTATAACGACACGTACGGCCATCTGGCCGGCGACGAGATTTTGAAACAAGCGGCTGTTTTGATGCGTCACTGCTGCCGAACCCATGATGTCGTCGGCAGAATCGGCGGGGATGAATTTGCGGTGCTTTTCTGGTACGGCCCCCAGGTAAAACCGGCCGGTCCGGAAAGCGAAAGACGCTCCGTAGCCGCCGCGCATCCCGAAGTAGCAATCTCCATAGTCAAGCGGTTCCAGAAAGAGCTGGAAAAGGCGGAATTGGGTCTGCTTGGCCCAAAGGCAAAAGGCGTTCTGACTATAAGCGGTGGCCTGGCCAGCTTCCCGCGTGACGGCTCGACCCCGGAAGAGCTTTTTCGAAAGGCCGACGAGGCCCTTCTCGAGGCGAAACGCAACGGCAAAAACAAGATTTACCTGGTCGGAAGACCCGAAGGCGATATCGCCGACCTTGAGTAAACCCATTTGCCTTATCCGGCAGACTTGCGCTGTCGACAATGGTTGGGCTTGTATTATTCTGCAGGCTTGCGTATTCGGTATTGGGCGGAACAACTACCTGTTGCGACAATCAGGGACTCACTCGGAGCGTCCTGTCACGTTCGTTTCGGTCGGGCTGACGAGTCTGTATTTTATGCCTCGCCATACAATAGTTCGGCCAAATGCCGAAGAGATGATAAAGAATAAAAGCAGCAGCGACCACAGCCAGCAAGCGAGAATGTCGGCCACCATTGCAGGCTTCATCTGCCGGCGGTGTTGGTGGAGCAATTTGCCGACCATTCTC
Source organism: Planctomycetota bacterium (assembly GCA_030607345.1). Next base: position 4,918 of record JAUWKC010000133.1, read on the forward strand.
TGCCTGAGCGTGGCCCGGATGAATTGACCGGCCAAGAACACAATCGGCATGGCCCATATCACGCCCAGGTTCCCAACGCCGGCCATCGCGGCGTAAACGGCTACGATTGTGCCGGCGTAAAGGCCCAGAACCGAGCAGAGGCTGCTCAAGCGCCCAAAGCACCATGTGGCCGGGGCGTATACGCGTGTGATTAGAAACTGACGCCTGCCGAATTCAAAAAGCTCATTCCAGGTGGTCGCCTCATACGAGGCAACCAGACAGGCAGGAACAAAGGCCACTTTCCTGCCGGCTTTCTTGACGGCGTGACTTACGGACAGGTCGTCACTGAGGGCCGTCGGCCAGATTCTATCAATGCCCAACTCACGAAACGTATCGACACGAATGGCCATCGAACCGCCCCAGACCTGATTGAAGGGGGTATTGCCGAGAAGCTGAGCGACCTTTGCGTTCACCGCCGACAGCGCCAGCGTGGCCAGGTTGTTGTTCTTCGGTACGAACCAGCGGTAGCCGCTGGCGGCCCCATTTTTGGCCTGACGCAGCGGGTAGACGATATGGCTGAGCCAGTCTGTACGAACGCATATATCCGAATCCGCAAAGGCAAGGATTTCAA
>JAUWKC010000054.1 GCA_030607345.1 Planctomycetota bacterium
ACTTCTCGTCAGACAGCTCAATGGCCGGTACAAAGTAAAGAGCGAGAAAATACGACCTCTTTTCAATCAGGCATTTAGCCTGTTGAAGGACTTCGAGCACTCTGATGTGAAGTTTGTTCCCCGGCAGGAGAACAAAGAAGCCGACCAGCTCGTCAATCAAGTCTTGGATCTGGGGCGGGATGTCGAGAGTTCTCGAGCAAGTGAAAAAATGATTCGGCTCGGCGTGCTGATTAGCGGGGGCGGCACAACCTTGATGAATATTCTTGATTACATCAAAAAAAGCAGGCTCAATGCCGAGATACCCGTTGTTATAAGCTCGCGTTCGGCCGTGACCGGGGTGGAAAAGGCAAAGGCGGCCGGGCTGAACGTAGCGATAATCCGCAAAAAGGACTATCCCGACATCGATGAATTCAGCAGGCGTATTGAACAAGAGCTGGACGCCGCGGATGTTGACCTTGTTGTCCAGGCCGGCTGGTTGTGCCTGTGGAAAATACCGCAGCGCTACGAGAATCGGGTGATGAATATACATCCTGCCTTGCTGCCGAGCTTCGGCGGAAAGGGAATGTGGGGCCGCCACGTCCACGAGGCTGTTCTTAAAGCCGGCTGCAAGGTGAGCGGGTGCACCGTGCATTTCTGCACGAACGAATATGACAGGGGCCCCATAATTGTGCAGCGGTGCTGTGAAGTAAAGGATGACGATACTCCGGAAACGCTGGCTGCGCGAGTATTTGAGCAGGAGTGTATTGCGTACCCTCAGGCTGTAAGGCTGTTTCAGCAAGGCAAGATAGACGTTCAGGACGGCAGAGTTAGAACAAAGTAATCCTGGTGTACAGGGCGTATGTTCGGACGGTCCGTCACAAACAAGGGAAGCTTTAACCGTATATGAACAGGCGGCAGCGGGTCATCTTGATAGAATTTGCGGCTGTAATAGCCATTACGGCGGTTGCAGTATTTGCAATGATAAACCTCAAGGACCTGGTCAACCGCTCCGAAGCAATGCGGGCGATGGAACATCTCGGCCAAAAGGTAGTTCAATATCGCCAAGTGCACGGCTCGATACCCGGCGAGTCCTGGGTGGATATGCAAAAGCAGAGCCTTGCCGGACACGTCAGGCTGGGTCAATTGCAGTACAGGGGTCTTTGGATAGATTTCGAGTCACCGCCGGATTCTATCCTGGCCTACAGCGAAAAAAAGTATGGCTCGCTGCTGGTCGGCAACGGCTATGTGGTGCTGCGACTTGGCGGGCGAGTGGAATGGCTGGAAAAGCAGGAGTTCGAAAAGCTCCTGGCTGAGCAGCAAGGCCGAGATGAAGCGAAGGTACTTCAGGAGCAGCGGCACGATGAGCCGGTAGCAATCCCGCCCTTGTGGCGCCGCTAAGCAATACCGTATAGGGATGTTCGCCTGCGTTTTTGACAGGGTTGCTAAAACCTGGCATTTATGCTTGTCAGGGGTTCACTGACTCTTCAAGCAAGGCAGGACTATCCCGGTGTTGGTGCACGCTCTTTATCAAGCTTTGGTGCAGCCTCGAGGCCTTCGAGTTTCAGGTGTTCCTCATCCTGAACGCTAATCTTTATGCACTGTTTTCCTTTGAATTCACCTCGCAGTATTGCCTCCGAAAGCGGGTCCTCGATGTAGCGCTCGATAGCCCTTCGCAGGGGTCTGGCGCCGAATTCAGGATTGTAACCTTTGTCAATCAGAAACTCCTTGGCCTGGTCGGTCAGCTCCAGCTTGAAGCCGTGCTTGGTCAGACGCTTGAAAACCTTTTCCAGCTCGAAATCGACGATGGTTCGCAGGTCTTCTCTTGTGAGCGACTTGAATACTATAGTGTCATCGACGCGGTTCAGGAACTCCGGCCTGATGTGACGCTCGACCTCCTTGTGAAGCATCTCCTTCATTTTCTCATAATTATGCTCCGGTGTCTTCTTGCCGAAGCCAAAGCCACTTTGATTCTTGATAAGTTCGGCGCCGATGTTGCTGGTCATAATGAGGATGACATTCTTGAAGTCCACGTGCCTGCCGAAACTGTCTGTTAGCCGGCCTTCCTCCATAATCTGCAGAAGCATATTGTAAACGTCCGGATGTGCCTTTTCTATCTCGTCGAGCAGCAGTACGGCGTAAGGTCGTCGTCTTATCCGCTCAGTCAATTGTCCGCCTTCCTCATAGCCGACGTAGCCTGGAGGAGCGCCCACGAGTCGGCTGATATTGTGCTTTTCCATGAACTCGCTCATATCTATCTGGATAAGAGCACTCTCGTGACCGAACATAAACTCTGCCAGGGCTCTTGCCAGAAGTGTTTTTCCTACTCCGCTGGGTCCAAGTAGTATAAAGCACCCGGTGGGCCGATTGGGGTCCTTGAGCCCGCTTCTGCTTCGCCTGACAGCCTTGGCAACGGCGGTTATCGCTTCATCCTGTGAGACTACCCGCTTATGTATTTCAGCTTCCAGCTCGAGCAGCCTTTGAGTCTCCTTTTTCTCCAGTCTCGTCAGGGGTACGCCGGTCATCTTGCTTACCACTTCAGCTATCACCTCAGCGTCCACGCTGCCAGTGGCTTCTTTGTTCTGTTCATACCATTTACGATGGAGCAGCGTTTTTTCGCTTAGCAGTTGCTGCGCCTCGTCTCTCAGCGTCGCAGCCCGCTCATAGTCGGCATTCTTGACCGCCTCGTCTTTTTCCCTCTGCAGTTTTTCTATGTTTTCTTCGGTCTTGGTTAAATCGGGCGGCGGAGTCATATTCTTGAGCCGCACCCTCGCCCCGCTTTCATCGATTACGTCAATGGCTTTATCCGGCAAACACCTGCCAGTAATGTATCTGCTGGACAGTTCGACCGCCTGGTAGAGCGCCTCGTCGGTAAACCGCACTTTATGATGTGCTTCATAGCGGTCCTGCAGTCCTCTGAGGATATCCAGCGTCTCTTCTTTTGAAGGCGGCTCAACAATTATTGTCTGGAACCGCCTCTCCAGAGCCCCATCCTTTTCTATGTGCTTCCTGTACTCGTCCAGCGTCGTAGCCCCGATGCACTGCACTTCACCCCTGGCAAGAGCCGGTTTGAGCACATTGGAAGCGTCGATAGCGCCCTCGGCGCCGCCGGCGCCTACGAGCGTATGGAGCTCATCGATGAACAAGACAACGTTCTTGGCTCGCCTGACCTCGTTGATGACCGCCTTTATTCGTTCCTCGAACTGCCCGCGATACTTTGTCCCTGCCACCATCATCGCCAGGTCGAGTACGACGATGCGATTGTCTTTCAGCAGTTCCGGGACCTGCTTGTTGATAATCTGCTGGCTGAGGCCTTCGACTATAGCAGTCTTTCCTACGCCGGCCTCGCCCAGAAGAACCGGATTGTTCTTGGTTCGCCTGCAGAGGATTTGCACCAGTCGCTCAATTTCGTTGGCTCTTCCGATTACGGGGTCAAGTTCGCCGTCGGCGGCTAACTGCGTAAGGTCCCTTCCGAAGCTGTCCAGCGCCGGGGTCTTGCTCTTTTGCTTTCGCCCGCCGGCCGGGGTCATCTTCATTCCAAGGCCTGTTGGTCCACTATCGACGCCGGCGCCGAGCAGATTCAGCACCTCCTGACGTACATCCTCAAGTTTCAGTCCCAGATTCATCAGGACCTGGGCGGCTATGCCCTCGCTTTCCCGCAGCAGACCCAGAAGTATATGCTCGGTGCCCACATAGTTGTGATTGAGCGACCTTGCCTCTTCGATTGCGTATTCGATAACCTTTTTGGCCCGCGGGGTCTGCGGCAGCTTGCCCATCGTGACCATATCAGGACCGCTCTTGACCAGCTTCTCGACCTCGAGCCGGAGCTTCCTTATATCTACCTCGAGGTTCTTCAGAACTGTCGCACCGACTCCGCTGCCCTCCTTGACCAGGCCAAGAAGGATATGTTCGGTTCCGATGTATTCGTGATTAAAACGCTGGGCCTCCTGATTAGCCAAGGCCATCACTTTTCTTGCTCGGTCAGTAAAACGCTCAAACATCTGTTACCTCTGTCAATACCGCTCAGCTATAGAACTAAATCTTTCTTTGTCTTCATACAGTTGTCTCAACTGCTTTTGTCGAATCCCTTCGGCGGCAGGCTTCTAACCCATGTTTATTATACCAGTATAGTTCTCTGCGTCAAACCATCCTGCGAGCTAAAACCGCATTGAGCAGCCGGCCTATACGTTCATATGCCTTGGGCGGCGTTATGGTTCGTTTTATCGGCCCAATAATATACCGGGCTGCTACTTTTATCGACATAAACAGGGCGGGACTTTTCTGGTTTGTTCCTGATGACCGGCACTAATGGCTCTTTTGAGGCTGTTTTTCTGAGGGCTTTGCCGCATAATCAGTTAACGCCACGAGTCCGGCCTCGGACGTGCGTTGACTTTCGGCAGCGATGTCGGAGGCCTGTGATAAAACGGTCACAAGCTTATTCAGGATATTGTATAATAGCAGGACTATCCTAAATTGAGGACGCTTGGCGTCGCAGGTAGCGTGAGAATTGGATATCGCCGGACCGGCTGGTTCAAGACGCTGCGATGATGGCAAGGCAGGCTTTATATGGAGTATCACTGGCGCGATGTGTATGGTCGTATTGTTGACAGATTTCAGCGACAGCGAATATGTGGGGGTAGTCAAAGCTGTTATCTACCGCGCAGCTCCGCAGGCCGGGATAGTTGACCTGTGCCACAGTATCGGACCACAGTCTGTTATCGAGGCTGCGTGGGTTCTCAAATGTAACTACAGGTATTTCCCAAAGGGCTCGACTTTTTGCTGTGTAGTTGACCCCGGCGTGGGCACCGAAAGAAGAGCGCTCGCCGCCAGGACTGAAAGTTACTATTTTGTCGGACCCGACAACGGCCTGCTCTGGGAAGCACTGAAGGAGCAACACATAGTCGAGATGCGACATATCCCGATTCCCTCGGACGCCGCCGGAACCTTCCACGGCAGAGACGTGTTTGCAAAGGTAGCGGCCCAGATAAGCCTGGGCAACTTCAACAAAACCGGCAGAAAAATACGAAGAATAAAGAAATTGGAGTTCTACAAACAAGGTCGCAAAGGCGTTATTGTCAGAATCGACAGTTTCGGCAACATTGTGACTAATCTGGAAAAGCAGAAGAAGAAAAGATACTCGGTAGTGGTCGCCGGTAAGAAACATACGCTGGAGTATTACCCCGATTATTATTCAGCCAAACCAGGCCAGTTGTTTCTGATTGAGGGCTCAGGCAACACTTTGGAGATTAGTCTGAAGCAGGGCAATGCCAACCAGAGGATGGGCCTGATACCGGGCCAGGGAATTGAGATATCGTGAGGTCTTTTGGGCTGAGAGTCTGCCGGAGGGGCCTTTTATATCTTGGGTTTTTTGCGACTTTGCCGGAATTAACGCGGCGGGGCGAGCGTAACATCTTGTGTGTGCAGGAGTTAGGAGCGGCAATGCCTCGCAGAATTTTTTTTAGATTTTTTGCAAAATTTCAAAAAATCTGCTTGCATTATCTTGTGGCAGGCTTATAATAGGGATAGTAAATATATGTTCTTTTCTTCTTTTAGTAAGGTCTTGGTTTGTGTGAGACGGCTGAGATTTTTAATAAGTTCGTAGTATATTTTCTACATTGAAGGCTGTCTCATAAAGGCTGGAAACTCGCGGTTTCCAGCCTTTCCTTTTATACGGCTTTTCTTTATACGTGTCTCGCCAGGGGGCTGTATCGGCAAAAGGCGGCAAAGTCAAATGACGCCAGGCGAAGCAGTTGCTATGGACCACTACCGAAAACGGCGCCGGACTACATTATGCAGTTTGGGCCGCCGAGTCTATTTGCCGAGCCTGTCTGCCGCGGGTTTTACATTAATCGAGCTGCTGGTCGTAATCGCAATCATAGCCGTTCTTATGTCGATATTGATGCCGGCGCTGGCCAAAGCGAAACAACAGGCAAGAACCGTTATTTGTCAGTCGAATCTGCACCAATGGTGCTTGATTTTTGAGATGTATACAAGTGACTACGGGGGCTGGTTCCCCGCTGATTGCAGTGTTGAGCAGGGCTACGCCACGGTGGTTCGGCCATATCTGAAGGACGAAAAGCTCCGGCTGTGCCCCACGGCTAAGAGACCGGTTGACGAAGGGGGGCGGCAGCCTTTTGCGGCTTGGCGCATCGATGACATTACGGGCAGCTACGGACTGAACGACTGGGTTCTCAGCGGCTGGCCTGGTATATCAGCACAGCACGATAGCTGGCTGTGGAAGACGCCTAACGTAAAACAGGCCGCCCAGGTGCCATTGTATCTGGATTGCTCTATTTTCACTTATGTTAATCCTCGCTATACGGACGAGCCTCCCCAGTATGAGACTGATGTGATTTACCAGATAGGCCTGACCGAGGGCGAATTGAAGCGATTCTGCGTCAACAGGCACAATGAAATGATAAACGGTGCGTTTCTGGATTTTTCTGTTAGAAAGGTGGGACTCAAACAGTTATGGCGGCTGAGATGGCACCGCGACTGGCCTATGAATGCGCCGCCGCCGGATTGGCCTGAGTGGATGAGAAATATGCGGGATTACTGATTGAGGGTGCTTATCTTGGCCCAATGACGAGCCTGCCGGAACAAATTGCAGACCGGGCCGGAGATTAGTGTTGTGCGAAAAAAAGCCGGATTTACCCTTATAGAGTTGCTGGTCGTAATCGCAATCATAGCCGTTCTTATGTCGATATTGATGCCGGCGCTTAACAAAGCCAAGAGCCAGGCAAGAGCGGTTATGTGTATGCAAAACCTGCACCAGTGGGCGGTTCTCTGGAAGGTCTATACGGATGATAACGACGGGTTTTATGGACTCGCCCTACTGGGTCTACGATTTTGAGCCGTACTACAAGGACCCGGAGCTTCGTCTGTATCCGGCGGCGGTAAAGACCATGGATGAAGGAGGGCTCGGCGCATTTCAAGCCTGGGGCGGCAGGGACTCTGAGTTTCCGCTTCCCGATTATTGGGGCAGCTACGGGTTGAATCTCTGGGTTACGACCAACAGCGGTGGTGGACGGGGCGGGCAGCAACTCTGGAGGACTCCGAATATCAAAGCAGCCGGTTGTGTACCGATGTTTCTGGATTGCGCCCGGTTCGAGAACATCTGTCCTTATCGCACGGACGAGCCGCCTCAATTCGACGGTGATTTCCTGCAGTCCAGCGGCAACCTTGATGAGATGAAACGGGCCTGTCTTAATCGGCATAACATGGCTATCAACATTGCCTTTTTGGATTTTGCGGTTCGCAGGGTCCGCCTCAAAGAGTTGTGGGATTTGTGGTGGCATCGGCAATGGCAGCAGGATATGCTCAATATTCCGCCGCCGGATTGGCCGGACTGGATGCAGTAACAACTGCTGTCCAGGGACTAAGACACCAACGACATTTGCATGAGAATCCGTGGCGGGTGTGGTGCGGCTTGCCCAATGAGGTATGTGCCCCCCTGAACTCTCAGGACGCTTGGGCTAATTGGGCTGCTTGGCATTTATCAGGGCAGCCAGCAGGATGTGCCTTAGCCTCTCAACGCTGACTCCGTTGAGGTAAGACTCGGTAAAATCCAGCTTGAATCTGCCTCTGAAATTCCTGATTCGCCTCTTCAGCTCATCCCTGCCCAGGGATACGATTGAAGTGGCGGTCTGCTCAAAATATCGTTTTGAAGCCATTACTCTCCTTTTGAAGAAGCTGCCAACACCGGGTGTGTCTTTCGCTGCAAATATCGTCCGGGACCGGTCGGAGCTTGTGTTGGAAATCCGGCGTGTCTGCCAAAGACCGAAATTGGCTTATTATGGCATTCAAATTCTTTTGTTATTTTGCCGGCGGTCTGATAACTTCTGGGTATGAGGACAGGCAGACTTAATTATCATTTGCCGCCGGAGTTGATAGCGCAGCAGCCGGTCGGCGTTCGCAGCCGGTCGCGTTTGCTGGTTTTTGACCGCTCGAGCGGAAAGCTTGTTGACAGTTCGTTCAGTAAGATAGGCCAGTTCCTGACCGCCGGCGATTGCCTTGTGCTTAATGACACGAAGGTTTTGCCTGCGCGTTTCTTCGCACACCGCGGAAGCGGGGCAAGACTGGAAGGATTGTTTTTGACTGAGCCTGAGCCGGCCGTCTGGCAGGTGATGTTAAAGGGGACACGCAAGGTAAAGACGGGCGAGACGATATATCTTGGAAACGAGCAAACCGGCGGTCTTTACACCGCGGAGGTGCTTGAAAAGCTCGGCGAGGGCAGATGTCTCCTGAGGGTGAAGACCCACCTGGCAGCGCAAGAAGTCCTTGGCAGGGTCGGTTTTGCGCCGCTGCCGCCATATATCAAACGAGGCGACGATGCGAAGCTGGCGGCGACGGACAAAAAGCGGTACCAGACGGTTTATGCTCGCCGGGCAGGCGCTGTTGCCGCACCCACCGCGGGGCTGCATTTTACGGCTGAGCTGATAGAGCAGTTGCAGAAAAACGGTATTAGATTTGCGTTTGTGACGCTCCACGTGGGGGCCGGCACTTTCAGGCCGGTAACCGCAGAAGACCTTGAAGAACACAAAATGGAGCCTGAACGATTCGTCATTGACAGTGAAAACGCCGGGATAATAAACGCGGCCAGGCGGGACGGCGGGCGGATAAT
>JAUWKC010000042.1 GCA_030607345.1 Planctomycetota bacterium
CTACTCACTTCTCCCATGTTGGAGCCCAGCAAGCATCTCCTGGAGGCGTATGCGCGCACAAAACAACACCTTTTATGCAAAACAAAGCCAATTTCCGGAGGGATGATAATGACTGTAACCTCAGCTCTAACAAGCACTTACGAAGAAAAAACGCCCCTGGAGCCACCAAAAAACAAAGCCAATTCAAAGTCAATTTCAAACCCACAAATGCAAACCTCCCGAGCGGGAAATTCTGCGCGAGAGGCGAAGAAAGCGAGGGTTTTTATGTCCAAGAATACGTGGTAACTACGGGGTTTTTGCAGGCTCAATGCTGCGAAGAATCGCACCCCGCCAGCCGGCGTTCGCCAGCGAGTGACTCAGTGTGCGATTACGCTTGATATCTTGAATACCGGAAGCAACAGCGCTATCGCGATGGTTCCTATGATGGCGCCCAGAATCGTTATCATCACAGGCTCTATAAGGGCCATAACGCTTCTTATTGAAGCCTCGAGCTTTTTCTCATAGAAGACCGATATCTTATCGCTGACATCGCCGAGCTTGCCGCTTTTTTCCCCTGCCCGAAGCATTTGGATGACTCCCGGCGCAATCAGCCAGCCATGCGGCGAAATCAGCAGCGACTCGGACAGTTGATAACCATCGCGAATCTTTTCCTCGGCACCTATCCAGAGCTGCTGAAAATAGTAGTTCCGGCACGAGCCCTGCATGACTTCTATCGCTTCGAGCAAAGTCACGCCTGTGCCGACGGTTGTTGCCAGAATACGCATACTGCGAGTCACGACCATATCGACAAACATTGTTCCTAATACTGGTGTTCGGATTTTCAAAAAGTCTATCGCGTGGCGGCCTGACGTTGTCCCGGACCAGTAATACAGACCCGCCCCAGCCAGTATGACGGCTGTCACAAGAGTGGTCATAATCTGGAAATTGCCGAGCATTTTACTGAATCCAACGAGCACTTGCGTGATTTTTGGCAGTGCGGCGCCCTTGGCCTCGTAAATCCTCATAAACCTTGGCAGGACAAAGAACATCAGCGTTCCGGTGGCGGCCACGGCCATCAAAGCCATTATGAATGGATAGGTCAGTGCCCCTTTGACGCGTTTTCTGGTTTCGGCCTCGAAATTCAGGTAGCTGCTGAGGACCTGCAGCATCTCAGCCATTTTGCCGGAGGCCTCCGAGGCTTTTACCATACTGACGAACATAGGACTAAATGCCCTGGGGTACTCCAACAGGGCCTTGGAGAAGTATTCGCCGCGTTTGACCGTTTGTGAGATGTGGGTGATTATGAATTTGAAGGCTCCGTGCTCGGCCTGTTCGGCAATGGCATCGAGCGCATCGCTGAGGACCACTCCACTGTCGAGCATTACGGACAGCTCGGTTGTAAAGAGGATTAAGTCGGCCCGGTTGACTTTTGCCGCGTGGAGGCTTTGGTCTGTGGCATCGGGCGCGGAGTATTCCCTTGCCAGCGCGGAAAGGGCTTCGCGGGGTGCATTTTGTGGGTCAGAATCGGGCGCGACCGGCTTATTGGCCCGGTCCGACGAATCGCTGCTGAGCAGAGTTTTAGCTGTTAAGGCGGACATCTTTCTTCCACATTTTAAGTATAGCCTGCATGAGTTGTTCTGAGCACTTCTTCCACGGATATGATACCTGCCTTGACCTTTTCAATTCCGTCGAGGGCCAGTGGCGCCATTCCCTTTTCAATAGCCTTGTTTCTGAGGTCTTTGAGGCTCGCTCGCTGATTAATCATCTCCATAACTTCCTCGTCGGGGACAAACATCTCGTGAATAGCGATTCGTCCCGCGTATCCGGTGTTTCGACACTTTTTGCATCCTACACCGCGGAAGTATTTCTCTATCTCAACGCCCAGGCCATCGACAGCCTTTTTGATACTGGGCGGCGGCTCATATTCAGTCTTGCACTTCGGACAGACCTTTCTGACAAGCCGTTGAGCGCAGACCGCGATAAGCGAGGCGCTGACGAGATAAGGCGCGACGCCGAGGTCAATGAGGCGGGTTACGGCACCGGGTGCGTCGTTCGTATGGAGAGTGGAGAGAACCAAATGGCCGGTGAGAGCGGACTGAACGGCGATATTGGCGGTAGCCTGGTCGCGGACTTCGCCGACCATTATTATATCGGGGTCCTGTCTGAGCAAACTTCTCAGTGCGGTGGCAAACTGAAAGCCCGCAGCATCGTTGACCTGGAACTGGTTTATGCCGGCTATATTGCACTCGACGGGGTCCTCAACGGTGCAAATATTGACCTCATCGCTGTTCAATTCGGTCAGGGCGGCGTACAAAGTGGTATTCTTACCGGAACCGGTTGGCCCGGTAACAAGGACTATGCCGTTTGGCGCCTGGATGACCTGTCTGAAGAGGCGGAGGTTTTCGTAGGTAAACCCGAGAGACTCGAAATTGAATATAACCTTCTGCGGGTCGATAACCCTGATAACGACCTTTTCGCCGAAGCTTCCGGGCATAACCGACACCCTCAGGTCGATTGGTCTTGCTTCTACCAGGACGTGGATACCGCCATCCTGCGGTAATCGGCGCTGGGCGATGTCGAGCTCGGCCATAATTTTAATGCGTGATACAATCGCCGAATGCATCTGATGTGGCGGGCACATTTTTTCGTAAAGTCGTCCGTCCACACGGTATCGGACCCTTAGTTTTTTATCGTCGGGCTCGATATGGATGTCACTTGCATTTTCGCGGGCGGCGTTGTAGAGGAGATAGTTTACGAGCTTAACGACGGGCGACTGACCGGCTATTTCCTCAAGATTGCCTATGTCTTCGGTGATATTCTCTATCAGCGTAAAATCGTCGAGTCCCTCTTCGTCAAGGATGTCATCGATAACAAAGACGTTGGCTGCCGGCAGATACGTCTGGACAGTAGCTTGTATGTCCTTGCTGGTGGCACAGACAATTTGTACCCTGCATCCGCTGATACGTTCGATTTCGTCAATAAGAAATACGTTTGTCGGCTCGCTGACGGCGACTGTCAGTACGTCGTAAACCTTGAACAGGGGCAGCACAACATACTTTTCAAGGAACTCTCTGGGCAAGACCTCAAGGGCCTTGACGTCACACAGCTTTGGCTTTATCTGAGCGTACGGCACACCGTACGCCTCGGCCAGAGCGGCGGTTATCTGGTTTTCGGTGCAGTAATTCATTTCGACAAGGAGCTCGCCAAGGAGTTTGCGATGTCCCTTGTCTTTTTGTTCAGCCAGGGCCTTTTCAATCTGCTGCTCGGTGACGATACCGCGTATCAGCAGCAGTTGTCCAAGCTGAGCCTTGTTTTCAACGGCTAACTCGGCCATTTTTTCTTTCCTTCCAGCATCCCGTCGGGTTTAGCCTGCACCTGTCTTACGCGAAACTCTTTACGGCCTGGGCGAGTTCGGCATACCGGTCGAATTCATTATTGAGCCGGGTGATTTCAAGTATCTTCTCGCAGTTTTCGTCGAGCCCCGCGAGCCTTAGTTCGCACTTATTCGCGTTGCAATAATCGCGCGACCACAACAGTTGTTCGAGTCCCTGGCTGTCGATGAATGCCACCCCGCTCATATCCAGTACTATTGCTGTTCTGCGTTTGGCTATTACTTCGGTGACTGTTTTCTTAAGCACCTCGGCAAAATCAGCGTCGAGATCTCCCTGCATTACAATGACGGTGACGTCGTTATAATCCTGCGTTTGTATTTTCATCTTATCAATGTCCCCACGGCGACGGCGCCGTATTCCGAAAAACTGCTCTTTCCACCGGCGCCGATAAAATCGGAACCGTCCTGGATGGCGTCCCAGAGTTCGTAGACATTGCTGTTCAAAAACAGCGTCGCGATTTTTTCGTCGAACTGTGTCCCCAGCCCTTTCTTTATCTCATCGAGCGCCTGCTCGACCGTCAGTGCGTCTCGGTAAACACGTTTGGAGGTCATTGCATCAAAGCCGTCGGCCAGGCCGATGATTTTGCCTATAAGGGGTATCTGCTCTGCCTTGAGACCGTTCGGATAGCCTTTGCCGTCCATCCGCTCATGGTGACAAAGCACACCGGGGATGATGTCTCGCATCTGCTTTATTTCGCTGAGGATATTTGCCCCTATAGACGGATGCGCCCTTATGTGGTTAATTTCCTGCTCGGTGAGCTTGCCTTCCTTTCGCAGTATCGCCTCGTCGATGCCCATTTTCCCTATGTCGTGGAGTAATCCGGCTAAATAGACCCGGTGTATTTGCTCTTGTTGGAGCGGCTCCTGCTCGGAGAGCCTTTCAGCAATCCATCGCGAGATAAAGGCGACCCTCTCGGAATGGCCCCTGGTGTACTGGTCTTTGGCGTCAATACTGCTGGTCAGGGCCTTTAAGGAACCGATGAGAAGCTCTTTGAGGTCCGTGAAGAGCCTGCCGTTTTCGACAAATACCGCACATCCGTTGGCCACCGAGTTGAACAGCTTTGCATCGGTGCTGTCAAAATCCTGCTTGTCGATTCTGTTTACGGCAACCATCAGCCCTATCATAGAATTGTCGCCCGTTGCGTCTTCGGCAATATGCGCTGGGCCCCTTTCTTTGCCGTATAGAGGCACGACAATAATACTCTGAATGTTTTCAGGCCAATCATACCTGAAGGGCGAATCGACTTCGCTGTCCAGCAGTGCATCCCGGCCGTTTTTTATTTCATCGGCAAGTCGATTCTCGAGAAGCACCGCCATTCTTTCGTCGACATCTATCAGTCCGGAACCGGCCGCCACAACCAGTTGTTTTTCATCGTCTACGGTTCTTTCGAGAAGCACTGCGATGCCTGCCACACTGACGATATCGGTAAGGCTGTCACACGCCATCTGCAGATAATTGGCATCGGACTCGGTGACTTTCATATTTGTGCTGAGCTTGTGAAGCAAAACGAGCTCTTCGTAAGTTTGTGCCAGCTCGGTACTGACCATCTCTGTCTGCTTCTGGGCGTCCAGGTCTGCCTCGAAATCCTCGGCAAGCATATTGAGCATCCCAGTCAGGCAGTTGCAGTCGGTTCGCACCGAATCGCTCAGCAATTCCTGCAGAGTCTCGTAGTCTACCTTTTGTGCGGAACAGAATTCCTTTAGCTCGTCAATATCAGGTCCTGGCGACGGGCCCGGTTTGACCAGGGCGACGGCAAGATTCTGGGTCTCTGCCCTCAGAACGACGGATAGCACCGGGTTTTCTCCGCCGAACCGGCACACCCGAAGCTCAGTCGCGGCAGATTGTTTTAGGGTTTCCAGGCAGTATTGTTTTAGCTGCGCTGGTTCCGTGTCAGATGCGCCTGTCGGGCAAAGCACCAGGACTTCGCCTGTTAAATCACAGACCGCAAAATCCGCACCGAGCCTGTTTATTCTCTCGCCGAATTCCTTCAACCTGCGCAGTTGCCGGTCCTGCAGACTGCACGGTTTCGGTCGTGCATTCTCCGACGAACCGGGGATTTTCGCTTTAGTATCCAACATAACCTGTGCCCATGCATTGCGTGTTATGAACCCTGTTCAACGAGCGCTTTTTGATACAGTACGTCCTCAATGCTTCTGAGCAGCTCTTTTGGACTGAACGGTTTGCTCAGGCACTGCGCAATTTGCAGGTTCTCGCGCTGCTCGTCTTCCATGGCGAAACTCCTGGCCGTGAGCAGGATAACCGGTATGTTTCTCGTCTGCTCGTTCTGACGGATATTCTCCACGAGCTCCAGCCCAGTCATAACGGGCATCTGAAAATCCGTGACGATAATATCCGGCATTTCCGCAAGCGCCAACTGCAGTGCTTCGGCGCCGTTGGCCGCTGTTATGACATCGAAGCCGTTGTTGCGGAGCTTTATCGCAACAACATGCACGATATGTATCTCGTCGTCGACTACCAACACCTTCTTCTCCGCCATCGTCAAATCTCCACAAAGTTTATCACTTATCGTTTTGCAAATTCTTCAGCAATAGTGTTGCCTTGTTCAAAATGTCTTCAGTAATTTTCAACACCCTGTGTTGCTTATCCGACCTTCAGTGCCTCGGCCTTTGCCAGAGGCAGTTCAAAGGCGAACGTACTTCCCTGGCCTGGTTTACTTTTGACAAAGACCCGGCCATTGTGAACTTTTTCGACTATTTGCCGGACAAGGTTAAGTCCCAACCCTGTTCCTTTTGCCTGATTTTTGTTTGCACCGACTCTGTAAAATTTGTCAAACACGTGTTCGATTTCATCCTCTGGAATTCCGACGCCGGTATCGCTAACACTGACCCGGACGGTCTTTGCAATCTCATCGACCTCGGTTTCGACTTTGACCGAACCTCCCGCCGGCGTATATTTGACGGCGTTGCTGAGCAGATTGACGATAACCTGCGACATCATATCCTTGTCCACGTAAGCCTGGCCAAAAATGATAGGCTCCTGACCGATAACTGTTATGTTTTTCTCCTCAGCGTAGCTCTTTATCATCTGCAATTGCTCTTCTATCAACACGGTAAGGCTAACCGGCTGCTTATCGACTTTTATGAGACCCGATTCTATGCGTGAGACGTTAAGAATATCTTCTATGAGGCGATTCAGGCGATGGGCCTGGTTCTGTATTACGTCGTAAAACTCTTTTCTTGTTTCTTCGTCGTCAGCTTCGCCCTCGCAAAGCATCTCCGAATAGGCAGTGATGGAGGCGAGAGGCGTTTTCAGCTCGTGGGAGACGTGGCTGACGAAATCGTTCTTCATCTGCGATACTTCCTTTTCGCGTGTAATATCGTGCAGTACGCCCACGACTCCGCAGACGTTCTGGCTCTGGTCGTAAACGCAGGAAACGATGCAATCAAAGGTTCTCGCTCTGCCCTGGTCTGTGAACTCGATTTCCTGTCTTGCTGTGTGTCCTCTGCTTTTTCTGCTGTGGCTTAAGAAATCCACGAACTGGCGTTTATCCCGGTCCACCAATTCACCGAGCGGTTTATGCTGTGCGGATTTGAAATCAAAATTGAGGAGTTTTCCGGCCGCCTCGTTGGCCATCAGGACCTTATCAGACTCATCAAGAACGACAACGGCGTCATGGATGCTGTATATGATGGCTTCGGTATTTCGTTTTTGCCTTTCGGAAAGCTGAATCTGGAGCTGGAGGTCCCTGAGCTGCTCTGTGAGCCTGCGATTATAGTCGGCACCGTTGTCAAAGCGCCGGCTAATAGCGTTATTCAATTGGCCTATCAAGGAGCCCTCAAGGCCCGAAGTATCCTCCGGGGCTGACGTTTCGGCGGTTGTATCGTTATTATCCTCGCCCTTTTGCCTCAGCGATTCGACGACGGACATAACCTGCGAGGTGAGTTTTACCAGGCGCCAGCCAAGAAAGAACACACCTGCTGCGCCGATAACACAACAGACGTCGGCCAGATTGCGGCTGTCGAGATGTGCTGCCGCGGCGGGATTGAACCTGCCGGCGAGGCCGCCCAATAACAAACAACCTGCCACAAAAATCGTGACTGCCACGTATAAGTTTCTTACCGATTTCAATTCAGCAATCCCCTTGCTCACAAGAGCTAAACTCGTAACTCCATCGACATCGAAGAATTATCAATTGCCGCCGTCTTTGGCTTTTGCAAGAAAGCGTCCGAGCTCACTGTCCGGGTTTATCCGTAGGGCCTTTGTGTAAGCGCCGTCGGCGCGGTCGAGCTCACCAAGCTGCTCATAGCATCGGCCCGTCATCAGCCAGGCGAATGCGGCGTTGTTCTTGTCGGCGGTTATCCTTTTGAAGGTTTCGGCGGCCTGGCTGTAATTGCCGTCTGCATACTGAGCACAACCCATCAATGCAGCGGCATCGGCGTAGCCGGGTCTTAGAGAATTTGCCTTCCGTGCGCACATAAGCGCCCGCCTGGTCAATCCGGCGCCGAGCGCCGCCTGGCCCATCTTTACCCAGACCTCGGCGTTTTCTCTTTCGTGCACGGTGAGCTTGCCGTAGCAATTGACGGCCTGGTCATACCGGCCGCTTTTCATACTGCACAGTGCGGCTGTTTGCAGATAGAGCTTTTTCCGTTGTTTGTCCTCGGCAGAAATCTGCTTTTGAGAAGCAGTGTCGTCTTCAAAGCGTCCGGCCAATTTATTGAAGATTTCGGCAGCCTGGTCCCACTGGCCGTCGAACACATAACAGTATCCGAGCGACTCGGCTATGTCGATATCGTCATTCGCCAGCAACATCGCCTGTTTATAAAGCTCCGCAGCCTGCTGGTTTCTTCCGAGTCGAGACAAAGTATCGGCGGCGGCAACCTTGAGCGAAATCTGTGCCGGCATAATCTGCATCTTTTCCCGAAGCATCTTTATGCCCTCTTCGGACTGTCTGCGAGCGTTGCAGGTCTCGGCGACGGCAAGGATGTAGTCGACATTTGTCGGGGCAAGCATCATCGCCTTGTTGTAATGCGACCAGGCCTGGTCTGTCTGTCTGAACTGCTGGGCCGTCACGCCGAGCCAATACCATCCCTCGTGAAGGTTTTCATCCAGCTCGACGGCCAACTGCAATTCGCCGGATGCTCTTGGCGCCTGTCCCTGTGCCACCAGAAGCTTGCCGAACAACAGATGCGCCTGCGGTACCTGCGGGTCGGCGTCGAGGCATTCCCTTATGTTTTTTTCAGCCTCTTTGTATTGGCCGTTGCCGTACTGCTGCCGGGCCAGTGCGAGTTTGATTTGTGCAGAGGCCTTTTGCCATCTTTCCTTGGCGAGCTTTTTGTTCTGCTCGTGCGTCTGGCATCCTGCACAGGCCGCCAGCACTGCCGCTATTGCCACAATTAGTGTTTTCCTTAACATCTTCAATTTCTCCGTTACAATTTTTGTCCCTAATCGTAATAACAATGTTTTATCAATCAGGGTTCCCAGACCTGTCCGAGGCCTGGGAACCCCGTTTGGTCATACAACAAGCGTTACAGCCTTTTCCACATTGGCGCTTCTTCGTCTTCGATAACGCCAAGCATAATGCGCTCAATTTGAGACACCTCGTCGGGGGTGATTTCACCGATGAGCGTTTCTCTGAGCCTGAG